>CAZANL010000006.1:0-5767 GCA_964486115.1 uncultured Planctomycetota bacterium | reverse complement strand
TGTTGCTGCCTTTCTCTATTCGGAGTTGCCGGTCTGGACACGCACGATGAGCCGGGCACCGCCAGCCGGTGATTCAGAGACCTCCACAGTGCCGCCCGTCCCAGCTACGATCTTCCATACGATCGCCAGCCCCAGACCGGTACCACCGCTCTTGGTGGTGTGGAAGGCATCGAAGATCCGGCCTCGGTCTGCCTCCGGGATCCCCGGCCCGGCGTCGTCGAACACCAACTCCAGCTCTCCGGCAGTGCGGCACGCCTCCACCTGCAGCGGACCTGGATCATCCTGAGCCTCAAGCGCATTCAGCAAGATATTCAGGCAGACCTGCTCCATCGCTACTCCGTCCACCCGCAGGGGATCGTCCAGACCATCCCCCTCGATTGTCAGAGTGATGCCGCGACGCAGAGCCCGGGTCCGCAGAAGGCTCCATACTCTGCCCAGAACCTCACGGGGAGTTGTATTGGCCCGCTCGGCTGGGGGCCGGGCGAACCCGGTCCACTTGCGGAGGATCACGGTCAGGCGGTTGACCTCGGTCAACGTTCGGTCGAGAGAACGCCGTATCGGATCTTCCAAACTCAGCCCACGCATGGCTACCTGTAGGTTTGTCTTCATGCCGGCCAGAGGATTGCCTATCTCATGGGCCAGCGACGCTGACATCAGGCCGATCGAGGCCAGCCGATCCGCCTGGAGAAGGTGGCGCTCATGTTCCATCCGCTCGTCGAGGAGCCTACGAACCTCTTCCGCCTGTCGTTGAAGCTCGGCCCGGAGGTGTTCGTTGGCCTTCTCGAGCTGGCTGCGGGCTTGCGCCAGCTCCATGCCAGCCTCCCTCAGCACCTCGCCGAGGTCTTCTATCTCGTCGCCCGTGTTCACCCGCAGAGCGGGGTCGAACTCGCCTCGAACGAGCAGGCGGGACGCCTCGGTGAGCTGGCGAATCGGAGCCGAGAGTGAGCGGGCGGCGAGAAACGCGAGTACCAGGGCGCCCATCCCGAGCAGTACGGCGAAAGTACTCAGCCAACCGGGGAGGTGGGTCACCGAACCCAGGACCGCGGAGGTCGGCTGCTCGTGGGCGAGCGTCCAGAGTTCACCCACCCAACGAGCCTGGAGATCCAGCCGCATGATACCGACCAGCGAGTCGCCGCGCCGGATCACGCTACTCCCAACCAGGCCTTGGCCGATCTTCGAGAGCTCGAGTGCCTGTCCATCGCGTACGGAGCCGACAACGAGAATCGGCCGACCGCTGGGAGCCGATTCCCGAAGGTAGCTCTGCTCCCCACTCAGAACCCAGGTTGCGCTCTCCGAGTCCGTGTGCAGGGTTCGGAGAGTCTGCAGGATTTCCTCCGCCTCGATGTTGATGACCAGGACCCCTTGCTCGCTGCCATCCTCTGCGGTGACAGTGGAGGCGATTCGAAACACGTAACGAGCAGGGGTCTCCGGGCGTCCACCTTCCATGTTCAGATCAATCGGCGAGAGGTAGATCTCCCTGGGCGACAGTTGGAGTGCCTCCTGGATGTAGTAGCGATCGGATTTGTCCTGGAGTTGCTCGGTGATCTGCGGCGAGGACCTCCGTCGATGATTGACTCGCACCAGCTCGATGCCATCCTTCCCGACCCATCGCACCTGGCGATACTCGGGATGACGTCGAGCGAGGTCGAGAAAGGTGCGCTGAAGGTCATCGCCGACCTCCCCCCCGCTCAGCTGAATCGTCTCGTGCAGGAACGAGAGATCACTCGCAGATTGGTTGAGCAGACCTTCGATCAGGCTTGCTGCCAGGGTGATCTCTGCCTCGACGGCCCGGTCGGCGAAGTCCAGGAGCGACTGACGGGCTACGCTGAGGGTCAGCAGGGACAACACAGCGACGGGCACGACCGAGTGGGCCACAAACGCAATGCTCAGCTTCGAGCGGAGCGAGAGTCGCGGCCACCACCGCCGTCCGGTATGGGCTGCTCTTTCCTGGTCACTGATTAACCACACGCTGACTACTTCGCCTTCTCTTGAGACTCCGCGCCATGAGCAATGTCAGGACGTGCGACGTTGTTCAGTGCGGGCACGCTTCTTGCTTCCACCACCTGCCGTGAATCAGGACACCAAGGCTCCCTAGGCATTCAGATGGCAAACGTCCTCCTGCAGTTGCTACTCCTTCTCAGTCCCTTCTCAGTCCCTTCTGGGGGCCGTTCGTATTGTTGTGGGCAGCACAGGCCATGAACGGCCCGGCCCGCGGAATCATGACTGTTATTCTCGTGGTTCTTGCCACCTGCATGGGCTACGCGATGCTCTTCAACAGCAGCTTTGTGCCGCAGTTGACCGGCAAGCCTCCAGCCCGTGTCGCGTTGGGCGAAAAGACCCCTGTGGACGATCTCCTCGAAGCGGGGGCGGGCATCTTCGAGGCGGAGTGCGCGCAGTGCCATCGAATCGGAGCTACCGGCCGAGGACCTGACCTGGCCGGTATGGGTGCCCGGGCACTGAGCCGGGCCGCCGAGGCGAAGCTGGGTGACGATGCGACCGGGGAGGACTACCTCGTAAGCTCGCTGTGCGATCCCGGCCTATTCGTGGTGCCGGAGTTCGCCCCGATCATGCCGAAGCAGCAGAACCGGCTCGAGGGTGGTCAGATCCTGGCAATAGTCGCTTTCCTGCAGAGTCTCGGGGGAGAGCCGACCGTCGATGGCACGGAGGTCGAGTTGATCGGAAAGTACTGCGGATCCGGGGACGAAGGCGCGGGTGGCACCAAAGGCGGCGGTGCTACTGAACCACTGGGCTCCCCCGAGGAAATGGCTGTCAAGTTCGCTTGTAGCGGCTGCCACGACATGACGACGACGGACCGCCTGGTCGGTCCCGGACTGGGGGATGTCGGCTCGCGTTTGACGCACGCGCAAATCTACGAGGCGCTGCTCGACCCCGACCAGACAGTCGCCCCCGGCTATCCGCCCGGGCTCATGACCGCAACGCTGGCAGGAAACGGCTTCTACGACCAGATGGGCACGGCAGACATCAAGGCGTTCGTGGGCTGGCTCTCTGAGAAGACCGGTGAGCCGAAGGGGACTCTGTGATGCATGGCTCGGGCATGTCGCTGCTGCTCTGGTCGCTCCCCTTCATTGCGAGCTACGTCCTGCTGTTCGTTGGCCGCCGACGCCTCGGGGGATTCTGGTCGGTCGTCCTGTTCGTCGTTGCGGCGCTGGTCCACCTGAAGGTTGCCATCCACCCGCCGATCCCGGCCTCCGCATTCAGACTCTATTCGGTCACAATCATCCTCGCTGCGACCCTGTACGTCACGAGCAACACGGGCCAGCTAGCCGCCTTCCGGGCCGGCCTCACCGAGCTCGTCACGTCCTCCCGATTTCGGGTGCTGAGACTGACGCTATTGGTGCTCGTCCCGGGCGCTCTTGGACTCCAGGGATGGGCAGCGATGCAGGTCGAAGTGGCCCCACCGGCAGTCTTCCGAGCAGTGCACCCCGCTCCGCCGACCCAGATCCGGTTCCAGGGTCCCGATGACAAAGAAGAGCAGACGATCGACCTGACAAAGGTTCGCAGCCCCGTCCGTGAGCTCGAACACAGCGATCCGAAAGCCTTCGAGGCTGCTGTCGCTGCCGGCAAGACCGTCTACTACCAGAACTGCTGGTACTGCCACGGCGATGACCTGGCAGGTAATGGTCCCTACTCGGCCGCGCTGAACCCCCGCCCTGCCAACTTCCAGGATCCCGGCACGATCGCGATGCTCCAGGAGAGCTTCTTGTTCTGGCGCATCGCCAAGGGTGGCGCCGGCCTCCCCGCCGAGTCGACGCCCTGGAACAGCGCCATGCCCGCCTGGGAGGACTACCTCTCCCAGGAGCAGATCTGGCAGGTCATCGCCTTTTTGTACGACCACACAGACCAGGTCCCTCGCGAATTCTCGGAGGGAGAGCACTGATGCACTTGCAACGCTTCGTTGGCCTGACTCTTCTCGCGGCTGTGCTGTGCGCCACCCCGGCAAGTGCAGCGGGCGATCCTGCCGCGGGCAAGGTCACCTACGACCGGCTCTGTGCGCAGTGCCACGGGGTGGACGGTGACGGCAAGGGACCTGCAGAAGAACGAATGCTGCCCCGGCCACGCATCTTCACCGACAACATCTCGTACAAGTTTCGCAGCACTCCTTCGGGCGAGCTACCCCTGGCAGAGGACCTGTTCCGAAGCATTACCCATGGTCTTCCAGGAACCGGGATGCCCGCCTGGTCCCAACTGTCCGAACAGGAGCGATGGGACCTCGTCGCCTGGATCGAGACGACAACCGAGGAGTTCAGCGACCAGTCCTACGCCACCGCCCGAGTGGCGCTACCAGAACTCGCTGCGGCAGCCCCGGCTGTCAGCGACACACTGGTGGCGCGCGGTGCTGAGGTCTATCGGGACAATGACTGTGAGAAATGTCACGGTTCCAGCGGACGGGGCAACGGGCCCTCGTGGGGTGATCAGGTCGACGACTGGGGTGTTCCCATCGACCCTGCCGACTTCACCCAGCTATCTCGCTTGCGAGGCGGAAGGACCGCCGAGGACATCTTCCGGACCATCTCGACCGGAGTCAGCGGGACTCCGATGCCCGACTTTGCAGGAGTCATCTCAGTTGAAGACCGCTGGGCATTGACGTGGTTCATCCGTTCCCTCGACGAGGACCCCGCCGAGGGCGAACCATGGGCCCAGTTGGTGGTCGCCGAGCGCCACGAAGACTTCGACCCACAGGCTGAAGGCAGCTGGGACCATGTGCCCCTCGCAAAGCTGCAGCTCGGCCCCCAACTGGTCCGCTCTCCCCGGCTGTTCTGGCCCTCTGTCACCCGCGTGCAGGTCCAGGCGGCCTACACCGCGGACGAGGTCTTCCTGCGGGTGCGCTGGAACGACCGAGACCGATCTGAAGGAAGCGACCTCGTTGGAAGCTACGTCGACCCCTTCACCAGTGTCCTTCGGGATGCAGCCCACCCCGACCGGGTCGTGGTTCGTTTTGCGCCCGGCGAGCCCGCACCAGGGCGGCCACTCCCCTCATTCCTGACCGGGGCCAGTAATCGGCCCGCAGATGTCTGGCAGGCAACTTCAGAGCAGCCTGAGCTCATCGAGGCGATGGCGCGAGGAGTCCTCGCCATGTCCGACAAGGCCAAGACCTCCGCAACAGGGACGATGACCTGGGCCGATGGTCAGTGGACACTGCTCGCCCGACGCCCCCGGAGCAGCGACAAGCCCCGTAACGACGTCCAGTTCAGTCAGACCGGCGTCTACGTTCCGATCGGCTTCTCGATCTGGGACGGTTCTCGCGGAGAAGCGGGAACTCGCCGCGCGGTCTCTCCCTGGTACTTCCTCTATCTAGCCCCTGAGCCACCGCCACTCGCGCCGGTCATTCCAGTCGGTAAGGCCGTCCTGGGACTTCTGTTCGTCCTGGCGGTCGGGAGACTCACACAACGCTGGTCCGAGGCTCACGGAGCAGCACCCGCCCACTCGAACCCCTTGACAGGAGCTGCCAATGTCCATTCGTAACCTCACACTCACCCTGGCCGTTCTGGCTGCTGGCCTGCTCGTCGCCTGTGGCGACAGCTCAACTTCTTCTTCGGACACATCCAGTCCCCCAGCCCCCGCAGCAAAACCAGCGCCAAGAGCCCCTGTGCTGGAGGGGCCGGCAAGTAGCGCTGCCGCCTACCAGGTCATCGAGGTCGCAGACGGCGGCACGATCACTGGAACAGTCTCCTACTCGGGGGACAAGGCCGACCCGATCCTGACCATCGACAAGGACCCCAGCGTCTGCGACCACGCCGGCCACGGT
>CAZANL010000005.1:22185-28176 GCA_964486115.1 uncultured Planctomycetota bacterium | reverse complement strand
CGTGTCCTTGGCCTGCCCGACAATCGCTTCGACTCGTTGGATCTGCTGGATGTGATCAAACAGGTCGAAGCGGTCAAGCAGGATCTGCAGCCCGACTGCGTGTTGACACATCATCTGGGTGATCTGAACGTCGATCATCGAGTGACGCACCAGGCGGTGATGACCGCATTCCGGCCGCAGCCCGGCGAACGCTGCCGTGAGATCCTGGCCTTCGAGGTCAACTCGAGCACCGAATACCAGGTGCCCTCACCGACCACGGCCTTCCTGCCCACCCGCTACGTCGTTGTGGACGAGCTGGCGCTGGAGAAGAAGATCGAGGCGATGGCAGTCTACGAGACGGAATTGCGAGAGTGGCCGCATCCGCGCTCGCTCGAGGCGCTGCGTGTCCTGGCGTCGTGGCGGGGCAGCCAGGTTGGCCACGCGCTGGCCGAGGCCTTCGTCTGTTGCCGGATGATCGACTGAGGCACCGGATCCTCCAAGGATGCCGCGAGAGGAACGCGCCCTCCGGCTGATCGCTGATCCGATCTCTAGGAGAGCGGCCAGTTACGCGGATCCACTAGCAGGGGGTCGTCGAGTGCCAGATCCTCCAGGAGCGAGCGCAGTTCTGTCGTCGCTCTGGCCAGACAGGCATGATTGGCGCGCAGCATCTGCTCGTCCAACACCCCGATGATGGTGCTGGCGATGTCGGGATGGCTGCGGGCGTAGAGCAAGGCCAGCTCGCTGGGCTCCAGACCGAGCGAAGTGGCATGGGCTGTGAGGCGGTCTATCGGTTCCCGCAACGGCGAGAGTTCGGCAGGCAACTCGCCTGGATTGGTGGCCAGCACCCCTTTGAGGAACGCCGAGCGGGCAACGGTGGTGATGTCGGCCTGCCCAAATCCCTCTAGAAACGGTTCGAATCGACGATCCAGCACGCTGTAGGGAATCTGCACCTGGCGGATCTCGGGCTGTGGGCTGTCGAGCATGGCCCGCGCCACCTCGATCTCGTACAGCGAGGCGCCGAAGCGGTCGAACCCCCCTTGCTCCCGGACCCTGTGGAGCGCCTCCCAGAAGGGCGGGTGGTCGTAGGTTGCCCGGTCGAGATTGTGGACCTGCAGAACATCCACGCGGTCCAGCGCCAGGGCGGTCAACGAGCGCTCGAGTGAGCGGGTGATCCAGTCGGTCAGCTCTTCCTCGCCACTCAGCTCGAAGCCCGGCTCGATCTTGGTTGCGATGATGAAGTGGTCTCGGGGGAGGTCCGCCAGGGCCTCTCCCAGCACCTCCTCACTCGCCCCATAGGCTCGAGCGGTATCGATGTAGTTGATCCCCAGCTCGATGGCGGCGTGCACGACGCGGATGGCCTCGTCGGGCTCGACGCGAGGGGCCAGTCCGTAATCTAGACCGAACTGGACGGTGCCCAGTCCCAGGGGGGACGGAGAGGGGGGCTGATCGGGCAAGGCGTGAAGTATACGTCGAGCGTGGTTCGAAGACCATGGTATCATTCCGGCGATGTCGGCCCGTCAATTCAACCGGAGCCAAGCGCTGCAGGAGCGTGCGCTGAAGAGCATCCCCTTGGCCTCCCAGACGTTCTCCAAATCTTGGATGCAGTACCCCGGAGGGGTCTCTCCGTTGTTTCTCGAGCGGGGAGAAGGTGCTCGGGTATGGGATGTCGATGGCAACGAGTACATCGACTACGTGCTCGGTCTGATGCCTGTCGTGCTCGGCTATCGCGATCCCGTCGTGGATGCCGCGCTGCGTGCACAGCTGGATCGGGGAATCACCTTCTCGCTGGCGACCGAACTCGAGGAAGAGCTCGCCGAGCGGCTGATTCGACTGATCCCCTGCGCGGAGATGGTGCGTTTCGGCAAGAACGGCTCGGATGCCACCAGTGCGGCGGTCCGTCTGGCCCGGGCCATCACCGGTCGAGATCGGGTCGCTGTCTGTGGATACCATGGCTGGCACGACTGGTACATCGGCACCACAACGCGGAACCTCGGGGTTCCGGAGTCGGTCCGAGTGCAGTCCAGCCGGTTTACTTTCAACGATGCCTCCTCGCTCGGGTCTGTCCTGGATGAGCATCCTGGAGGGTTTGCGGCGGTGATACTGGAGCCTGCCGGAGCAACCGATCCGTCAGCGGGTTTCTTGGAGCGGGTTCGTGAGTTGACCAGCGAGCACGGGGCTCTGCTGATCTTCGATGAGATCGTGACTGGTTTCCGGATCCATCTCGGCGGGGCCCAGGCGCATTTCGGGGTGACACCGGACCTGGCGACCTTCGGCAAGGCGATGGGCAACGGCATGCCGATCTCGGCCGTGGTCGGTCCTCGTGAGTTGATGGGCTGGATGGAGAAGATCTTTTATTCGGGGACGTTCGGGGGCGAGGCGCTCTCACTGGCCGCGGCCATTGCGACGCTGGACAAACTCGAAGCCGAGGGCGCCGTGGATCGGATATGGAAGCTGGGCGCCCGTCTGGCGAGCGGTATCTCGGCCGTCTGCGCCACGCTGGGCGATGAGTATCGAGTCGTTGGGCCGGACTGGTGGCCCCGGGTGGTGCCCAGCGGCAACCGTCTGGATCCGGTGATGGCCAACAGCCTGTTGCGCCAGGAACTGATTCAGCACGGCCTTTTGATGGGGGCGGGCGTCAACCTGTGCTTGGCTCACGACATGCCGGAGGTGATCGACCAGACGCTCGAGGCCTGGGCCCGTGTCGGGGACGTGGTGGGCCAGGCGTTGCAGCGGGATGATCCGAGCACTGCGCTTCGAGGCACGCCGATTCAGCCGGTGTTCCAGGTACGCTGATGGCGCTGGCGGTGATCCAGGCACGGATGGGCTCCAGTCGCTTACCGGGTAAAGTCCTGGCCGAGGTGGCGGGACGGCCGATGCTGGGCTACATGCTCGAGCGCCTCGAACGTAGTGAGCAGATCGGCAAGCTGGTGGTGGCGACCTCGACCCAGCCAGCCGACGAGCAGATCGCCACGTTCTGCGCGTCGGTGTCGGTCGAGTGCTTTCGGGGCAGCGAGGCCGACGTGCTCGACCGCTACCATCAGGTGGCCAGTCAGCATCCCGATCAGGCGGCTCGCGCGGTGGTGCGGATGACGGCGGATTGCCCGTTGATCGATCCCGGCATCGTCGATCGGGCGATCTCGATGCTCCTCGACTCGGGTGGGCGGCTGGATTACGTGTCCAACTCCTACGAACGGACCTATCCCGACGGACTCGACGTCGAGGCCTTCAGCATCGAGGTCTTGCATCACCTGTTCGAGCAGGCGACCGACATGTGGGAGCGGGAGCACGTCACGCTCTACCTCAAGCAGCAAGCGCACCCGTTTCGCATGGGTCAGATCACCCACGACGAGGATCTCTCGGGCCTCCGCTGGACGGTCGATCAAGCCGAGGACATGGTGCTCGTGCGGGCGGTCTACGAGGAACTGTACCCGACGAACCCGCTGTTCAGCTGGCTGGATCTGCTGGCGTGGCTTCGAGCGCGTCCAGCGCTGCTGCGGACAAGTCTGCCCCAGAGCTGATAAACTCGCGCAGCTTGACGGCATGGCGCTCGACCGCGTCTTTTTCGATGCTCGAGACCCAGGTCGAGAACAGCTCCTCCCGACGGCGCATCAACTCCTCCGGCATTGTCGGATTATCGAGGTAGTGCTCGACCGCCGCCACGAACGCCTCGATGTTTTCCGTGGTCTGGAAGATGTCGTAGTGTTCGTGGAACCAGAGTCGGTCGATGTACTTTTCGTTGTGCAGGCAGGTGAAGTTGGGGACGACCATGGGCTTGCCGGCGACGCTGGCTTCGAGCAGAGCGGTCGAGTTGATGCCAGCGACGACGGTGGCGTCGAGCAGCAGCTGATTGGTGTCGTGGGAGTCGGTGATCAGCAGGTTGGGGATGCTCTCCGGGTCGATGCCGGCCTTGTCGTAGACCTTCTTCAGGTTACCGCCCCAAGAGCTGTTGTTCTTGTTTTTCACCTTGAAGACGACGTCGATGTCCGGGTGCTCGATCGCCAGGCGAGTCAATGCCAGGTGAACCGACTCGAAGAAGTCCCACATCTCTTGAGGTTCGAACACCAACTTGAGCCAGAACGGAAACCACAGAACCATCTTGCGCTCTGGTGGCTGGTGCGTCACGGACCGCTCCAGAAAATCGTCCATCCGCATGCTGCCGCAGGCGCTGATCTGCTCCGGGGTGACCAGGCCGCAGTCGATGAACAGCCTGCGGTCGAGCTCGGACTGCACGATCAGGTGGGAGCCGTCGAAGCGTTTGAGGCACCGCAGATGTTTCTCCATGAACCGGCGCTGGTAGGGAGAGGCCGTGCAGCGTCCGTCCCTGTTGATCAGCACGTAGGGCACGCCGATTTCCTTGGATGCGACACCCCAGTCATAGTCCTGGATGTAGCGCAGGTGGGGGCTGATCACGCAGTCGACACCACCCAGGTGTTCGTAAAACACCGGCAGAAACTGACGGAGGTATTTCCTGAATTGCAGCATGTTGGGGTAGTGTGGATCACTCGCGTCGATCAGCTGTATGAGCTTCTGTTTCTCCTGGGGGTAGAAGGCGTACAGCAGGTTCTTCTGCCAACTCAGGGCGAGCTGGAGGACTCGGAAACCAGCGCCGGCGAGAAGCTGGGGATCTTTGCGAAAGGCGTGCGAAGTCAGCACCAAGAGGGTCTGTCGCCCGTCGGGCGGAGTCGGTCGACGCGTACTACCGTCCGGCAGGACTTCTTCGGTGGCCCGGCTGAATCCACGCGCCAGAATTCCGTGCCAGCGGAAGTGTATCGCCTTAAAGAAAAGCCATTTTTGCAGTTGGTCCAGCATCATTGTTCTAATAGCACGTGGCAGAGTGAATGCAACCGGTCTCGTGCATTGGCCAGAGCCGGTGCTGCATCGAGGGGCAGTGCCGTGAATCCAGGCCGACGACCAACTCTAGGCGCAGCCATTAGCGCCAGACGACAGTGGTCTTGCCCAGCGGAGGACCGATCACGTCGCCCAGGGCACAGGGCACAGCCGACCGACAGCCGAACCCGCAGCGCCTCTGGCGCTTGGCGAGGAAGCGGGCGAGTCGACCGTCCCCCGCGCCGAAGACGAGGGGGTCGCCCCACGATACGCTGACCTGGTGCGGCCCGGTCACTCGTTGTAGGGGGGCATCTTGTGTTTCTGTAGAGCGGCCTTGACCTGGGCTGCCTCCTGTTCGTTGAGGTTGCGATAGTAGGGCGAGACATATGGGTCGCAGATGCCACGTAGCGAGAGGACCGTCTTGGCTTCTGCCGACTTGAGGAAGTTGTCCTGAGCCGCGCCCTTTGGCATATCGGCCAGGAAGGCGTTGAGACGGCGCTGGGCGGCCAGCGCCTGGTCGTGCTTGCCCGCCAGGAACAGCTCGTAGAGCTCGATGATAGGCTCGGGTAGCGAGCTGGCCTCGCTAGTAGTGAACGCCTTCACGCCGACGCAGAGCGCGGCATAGAACTGCTTGACCACGGCAAATGCGACCTGGAATGACTCATCGGCTAGCGCGGCGACCTGTCCTTCGTGGACCGCGTTGCTGGTAGAGAACTTGATCCCAGCGATGTTCGGCGTGCCCTTCATCCGCGCGACGAAGTCGGGCGGGATGGGGCGGCACCAGTTGGCGCTGGTATACATCCACATCGGCTTGTGGCACTTGTCGGCCAGAGACTCGTAGAACCAGGCCAGTCGGTCCAGGCTGAACAGCGGGTGGTAGGGCATCACGTGGTATCCGGCGACCTGCAGGTCGCCGGTGTCCTTGATGAAGTTGAGGCAGTCTTCGTAGGCGAAGAACCCAGCGCCCATGATCAGCGGGACGTTGGCGTCGTTGCTGTCGGCGACGATACGGGCCACCTGCAGTCGCTTTTCGTAGGTCAAGTTCATGTCCTCGGCGCCGGTGCCCAGCACCCACAACCCGCCGATTCGCTGCGTGCCCAGGAAGGCCATCAGCTTGCGCAGGCCCTGCTCGTCGATGCCGCCGTCTGCCGTCATCGGAGTCACTAGCACCGGGATCACGCCCTC
>CAZANL010000005.1:11558-22175 GCA_964486115.1 uncultured Planctomycetota bacterium | reverse complement strand
GCCCCTTCCTTTCTTTCATGTGTCTGATGCAGGCTTCTGCTATCACCAAGTCGGTCTCGGTGTCGACGTCGATCGAGTGCAGCGCATCCATCGGCAACGGCACCTGACGCTCCGAGACGAGTTTTTGTTCACGCAGGAAGTACTCTCGTTTCGCGGCGTAGAGCGCCGCGTTGTAGATGTAGAACGGTTCGCGTGGTTTGCCGTCTGTCCGATAGTCGGCCAGCACGCCTTCCTCGTCGATTCTCTTGAGGATCGAATCCCGCTTACGATAGGGGCCCTTGACGCTTGCCAGGGTGTCGAGCGGCGAGGCCCACAGAAGCTCCACCGCCTGGTCGATGTGGGCTGGATCGCGGATCGGCGACGTCGGCTGCAGCAGCAGTACGATGTCGTATAGCTGCCCGGTCTGGTCCTCCATGAATTCGAGGGCGTGTCGCATCGTCTCGATGTTGCGCACCTTGTCGCCCGCCAGTTCCGGGGGGCGGACGAAGGGGGTCGGAGCGCCGTGGGCCCGCGCGACCTCGAGGATCTCGGGGTCCTCGCTCGAGACCAGCCAGTCGGTCAGTCGCGTCGCTTGTGCCGCCGCGCGGATCGTGTGGGCGATCAGCGGCAGGTCATCGAGCAGCCGGAGATTCTTGCGCTCCAGACGCTTCGAACCGCCGCGGGCCGGTATCATCGCTAGTACCCTTGGGTCGGTCATCGGTCGGCCGACGCTCCGGTCAGCGCGTCGATGCAGCCCAGGCTCGCCAGGTGACCCTCGTCGTGGTCGGAAACGGTGCAACGCATCTCCGCGTCCAGCAGCCAGCCCAGCTTACGATCCCGCTCTGCGGAGTCGATCCTCGGCGGATCGGTCAGCTGACGCATCACTTCGGAAGCCAGCTGCTCCGGATCGGTGATGCGAACGGCCAGCCCCGGCGGCTCGTAGAAGGTGCGGGCCAGTGTGATTACCTGCCTGCCGAGCATCAGTCCCTCCCAGCCGGTCGAGCCGTTGTCGGTGACGATCAGGTCGGCGTGTTGGATGTACTTGAACTGCGGGTCGTACGGGTGGATGATCCGCACGTTGGGCAGCTTGCTCAGCTGCTTGTAGTATTCGTTCGGCCGCCGGCCCATGTTGAACTTGTGCTCGCGGACCAGCAGCGAGGTGTTGCTGGGCAACAGCGTGCTCAGGTAGGCCACTGTTTGGAGCTGGTTATGCCAGAATGGCGCTTGAAAGTTGATGGCCAGTTCTGGCTCCTTGTGCAGCGGGACGTACAGATAGCGCATCTCGCGCAGCGCTGAATCGTCGAACGTCTGATAGAAGCGTTGTTGCCGGCGGGACAGCCAGCCGCTGAGGTAATACACCCCCATGCGAGAGAAAATCGGTTTGGGGGGCGCACCTTGGGCGCCTTTGAGCAGGTAGCCGAGCTTGTTGATTGCTAGACGGACTTGGTTGAGGTGTATCCTGATCCGGCCCAGATTGGCAGCGCGGCGCCAGTTCTCCTGGATGTAGCCGACGGTCTGGGGCTTCTCGCGGAACTCCTTCAGGTAGTGCGAGGCGGCCTCACTGACGGGTGCTTGCGCGTCTTCAAGTTCGCGATAGGTGTCCCAGACCGAGGAGTTGAGCATCTCGCGGTCGAGGGTCCAGAAGCAGCGGTTGCTGTGGACCTTCGAGAACCGCCCCATCACGAAGGGGATCTTGGCCCTCTGTGCGAGCATCCAGGTGGCGAAGTGATGGACCGGCGGGCAGGCGCCACAGAGGATGAGGTCTGGCTGGAACTGGCTCAGTATTCGGTGCATCACATCGAACGCTGTCATCGCCACGCGGCGGGGATACTCGTTGTCCGCCAGCGCTTGCCGCTGGGTTGCCGAACCGTGCCAGGTGTACGCCCGCAGTCCGTAGGCGCGACCGATCGTTCTCTCCTCGGGCATGATCAGGCGGTTGAGCGCCAGACCGGTGACGCGCTCGCACTCCTCGATCAGCGATCGCAACTCGGGCGAGGGATGGGTCAGATTTTTTGCTTCTCGGCCGAGGTATGGCAGCACGAAGTAGTCGGCATCTGCGATCTCCAGCGGCGCGTAGGTGGAGCGGTTGTCTTCGGGCGCCACCATGCCGATGTGCCAGTCGGCCGTCGAACGTGTGTGCTCGAAGAACTCGAGAAAGTAGGCCGCTCGTCGACTGTGCGGCAGAAAGAGCACTTTTGTCTGCATCGAGATGGTCGGTGATTTGGTCTAGGCACAGGTGGCTGTGATCCGCTCGGCTAGCCCCTGAGCATCCAACCCATGATACCTCATAACCTCCGGGTTGGTGCCACAGGCCGGAATTTCCGTCAGACCGATGCGCGTGACTCGCGGCCGGTGGCCGGGCAATTCGGCGACCGCAGCGGCGAGCATCTCACCCTGGCCTCCGGCGATGAAATGGTTGTCCAGCGTGACGAGGTGGTCGTAGCCGCTGATCGTCTGGGCCAGCCATTCCCTGTCGACGTGGTTTAGCCATGGAAGGTCGACCACGCTGGCTCCCAGCTCCTGGGCGGCCAGACAAGCCTGCTCCAGCAGCACTGGGCCGTAGCCGACGATCAGGATTCGCTCCCCGTCGAGCAGCTTTGCGCCGCGGCCCGTGACCAGCTGGTAGTCTTCGGGCAGGTCGAAGGAGATCGGGCAGGGAATGGACACCAGCCGGAGGTAGACGCTCTCGGCGCAATCGACCGCATAGCGGACGGCCATTTCGACCTCCGCTTCACAGCCGGGCTCGATCAGCAGCAGGCCAGGCGTTGCTGCCAGAGCTGAGATGTCGCGCACCGACTGGTGGGAGTGGCCCGGACCACCGGGTACCAGGCCCGCCAGTGAGCCGACGTAGATCACTTTTGTGTGCTCTGTAGCGTTGTTGTAGATCTGCTCGTTGGCCCGTGGCGCCAGGAAACAGGCGAAGGAGTGGACCACCGGGAGGTGGCCCGCCAGGGCCAGGCCGCCGGCCTGCGAGACCATGTCTTGCTCGGCGATGCCGCACTCGACGAAGCGTTCGGGGAAGGCCTTGACGAATGGCTGCAAGCCGCAATCGATCAGCAGATCGCCGTCGAGGACGACCAGCTTGTCGTGACGCTGCCCGGCGCTGAGCAGGGCCTTGCCGTACGCCGCAATCAAACGCTGTGTCGGGGGGGGCGTCACCGGCTCGGGCGGCGCGAGGCGGATGGTCTCCGGTTTCCTGCCGAGCTGTTGGGTGGCTCGGCCCAGCAACTCGTCGGCTGCCGCGCTGAACTGCCCCAGCCCCGGTGCGCCGCTGTGGTAGGGGTAGTGGGTGATGTCGTCCGCCATGCCGGTCGACTCCATGAAGGAAACGCCCTTGCCCTTGACGGTGTCGGCGATGATCACCTGGGGGCGGTCGGTCACCTCCCGAGCTGCTTCGAGCGATGCGGACAGCGCACTCGGATCATGACCGTCGCAGCGGTCGACGTGCCAGCCGAAGCTGCTGAATTTCTGTTCCAGGTCACCCAGGTCGCTGACCCGGCGGACCCAGGTGTCGGACTGCATCTTGTTATGGTCGACGATGACGGTGATCTCGGACAGACCGCGGTTGACGGCCGAGGGGAGGGACTCCCAGAACTGTCCCTCCTGCAACTCACCGTCTCCAGTGAGAACATAGATTCTCGCCTGTTTTCCGTTCAATCGATTGGCCAGCGCCATCCCCTTGGCCTTCGAGACGCCCATGCCCAGCGAGCCGCTATTGGTGGCGATGTGCGGTGTCCCGACGTCGGGATGGCCAGGCAATCCGTCGAGTCGGCGCAGCTGGTGCAGCTTCTCGAATGGCAGGCGGCCCAGGCCGATCAGCACCGCATAGAGGGCCGGTACGTCGTGCCCTTTCGAAGAGAAGTAGATGTCTTGCTCGCCCAACGCCTCTAGATACAGCCAGCTGACGATGTCCAGGCTGCTGAAGCTGGTGCCGATGTGGCCCGACCCGGCGTTCTGGATCATGTACAGGGTGTTCAGGCGGGCCAGTGTGGCAAATGCCGCGGTCCGCTCGACGGCCGGTCCAGTCATCTCGCGGACTCGCTCGAATTCGCTGAGCGGGACGTAGAACAAGTCACTCATAGGTTTTCCGGATCGACCCAGAGATAGATGTCCTTCAGCTCGGAGTAGACATCGAGTGCCTCGGTCCCTGGCTCGCGCCAGCCGTTGCCGGACTGCTTCGGGCCACCGAAGGGCATGTGGGGCTCGCTGCCGAACGTCCCGGCGTTGACCACCGCGACACCGGCCACGACCTTGTGGCTGAACTGCATCGCGCGGTTGAAGTCGCGGGTATGGATTGCCGAGGTCAGGCCGTAGGGAGATCGGTTGGCCAGGGCGAGGGCCTCGGCAAAGTCAGCCACGCGGTAGAGGCAGGCGATCGGGCCGAACAGCTCGGTCACCGAGATCTCGGAGTCCGGGTCGACCTGGTCCAGGATCGTGGGGGTCATGTAGAAGCCGGAGCCCTTGCCACGGCCACCGCCGGCCAGGATTCTAGCTCCCGCGTCCTTCGCTCGCTCGACCGCTCCGAGCATGTTGGTCAGCTGTCGCTCGTTGATCACCGGTCCGAGATCGTCCTCGTTGGTGGTTCCCAGCGAGAGCTGCTCGGCGGCTGTGATGAAGGCGTCGCGGAACTGCTCGTAGACTGCGTCGAAAATGATGAAGCGCGCGCCGGACGCGCATCGTTGACCGGCGTTGCTATAGGCAGAGAGGGCCGCCCAATGAACGGCGCGGTCGATGTCGGCGTCATCGCAGACGACGAACGGGTTCTTGCCGCCCAGCTCGAGCGAGACCTTGGCCAGCCGTCTGCCGCAGGCCTCCGCCACCTCGGCACCGACGCGGGCTGATCCGGTGAAGCTGATCACCCCGACCTCCTCGTGGTCGACCAGCGGCGGACCGGCCTCGGCTCCCAGGCCCTGAACCACGTTGAGCACCCCATCCGGCAGCCCGGCCTGCTGGGCGATCTGGGCGAAGATCCAGGCCGTCGCGGGGGCGTCCTCCGCTGCTTTGAGGATTGCCGCGTTACCGCAGATCAGCGCCGGAAAGACCTTCCAGGCGACGTTGGCGATGGGGGTGTTGGCAGCGATGATCAGGCCGGCCAGCCCGACCGGCTGGCGCACGGTCAAGGCGTACTTGTCGGCCACCCCGCTGGTGCAGGTCTTGCCGTAGAGCCGCTGGCCTTCGCCGGCATGAAAGCGCCCGAGCAGGACGGCGCCGTCTGTCTCCCCGAGACCGCTGTTGGGCGATTTTCCGCACTCGGCAGCCACGAGTGCACCGACCTGCTCGCGATGCGCGGCCAGCCGGTTGGCCACGGCGTGGAGGATCTCGCCGCGCTGCACAGCCGGAGTAGCGGCCCACGCCGGCTGAGCGGCCTTGGCCGCCGCCACCGCGGCGTTCACGTCGGCTGCCCCCGAGCGGGCGACCTGGCGCTGACGCTCGCCGGTGGCTGGATCGAGCTTGTCGAACAACTCACCCGAGAGCGCGAACACTTCTTTTCCACCGATCTGGTTCGGTATCTTGTCTGGAATCATGTCGGGTGTTCCTTACCAGGCGGTCCAGCCGCCGTCGACGACCATGCTCGAGCCGGTCATGTAGGCCGAGGCCTGTGAGAGCAGGAAGATCACGGCGCCGGTGTAGTCCTCGGGGTGCGCCATGCGGCCCAGGGGCAGGCGCCTCTCGAACGCCTCGATGAACTGGTCGTCCTGGTTGGCGAAGACGCCGGAGAAGCTGAGGGTGTTGACCCGCACGCCCTTCTCGGCCCAGTAGGTCGCCAGATAACGGGTCACGTTGAACAGCGCCGATTTGGCCGCGGAGTAGGACACAGGCTTGTAGAACTCCGTACCCGCGTCACGAATATGCTGGTAGATTCGCTGATCCGGCGAGACCAGGCCGTAGGTCGAGGAGATGTTGATCACCGACCCTCGCCCCGCCTGCGCCATGGCGCCACCGAACACCTGGCAGGCCAGGAACACGCCCTTCAGGTTGACGTCCATCATCCGGTCCCAGGCCTCTTCCGGATAAGTCTCGAACGGGCCGGTGTCGGTGGCCGGCGCGTTGGGCGGCACGTGCATCGCGGCACTGTTGACCAGCCCGTGTGGTGGGCCCCAGGTTGCGTCCAGTTGGGTCAGCGCCGCTACGAGCGAGTCGCGCGAGGTGACGTCGCCGTGCAGCAACAGGAGCCTGCCGGCGTCGCGCGCGGCCCCCAGCGGCTCGGGCAGCAGGTCCGGGTCGTCCTGGATGTCAAGCAGTCCGATGCGAGCGCCACGCGCCGCCAACTCGGTTGCGAAGTGTCGCCCCAGCTGGCCCAGTCCGCCGGTGATAACGATCAGCTGCTCCTCGACGCTGAACAGCGGGTCGCTCATCGGGCTACGCGAAGGCATCGGGTGCCAGCGGCTGGTGCTGGGAGATCGCCCGGGTGGTCGTCCGGCCGATCACGTCTGTCAACTCGTATGGGTGCATCCCATCGCCCGGTGACTTGAACGCGATGTCCTCGATGGACAGCTGGTGTCCCGCCGGGATGTCCTGCTTGGCGACCAGCTTCTTGCTCATCTTGATGATCGGGGCGTGCTCGGTTTCGTGGGTGCGCTTGACCCCGTCGCCGAGGGCCAGGCGGGTGCGCCGGAGGTCGCGGATCATCCGCTTGAAGCCGGCGGGGGCCAGGGAGAAGGCGTGGTCGGTGCCCTTCCAGGTCCTGTTGAGCGTGAAGTGTTTCTCCAGCACGCGGGCGCCGAGCAGGTAGGAGACGGGCGCCATTGCGATGCCGTTGTCATGTCCGGACAGGCCGATCACCTGCTCTGGGAACGCCTGGCGGTAGGTCTCGATCACCCGCAGGTCGAGCTGGTCGTATTCACAAGGATAGCCCGCCGTGCACTGCAGGATGCACAGTTCGGGGTTGATATCGGTGATCACCTCCGCGGCCCGCTGTACGTCTTCCAGCGTTCCGCCGCCGGTGCTGATGATCATCGGCTTGCCGATACGCGCGACATGTTGTAGCAGCTGGACGCTCCGCAGATCGCCGGAAGCGATCTTGTAGGCCGGCATGTCGAGCTCGGCCAGGAATTCCGCGCTGCTGATGTCGAAGGCCGTGGCGAAGAAGGTCACGCCCAGTTCGCCGGCCGCTGCCTGCAGTTCGATGTACTCTTCACGGCCGAACTCGAGAAACTCGCGGTGCTCGCCGTAGGTCCGGCCGAAGCTGTTGCGGTTGTCGTACAGGCTGTTGTACTTCTCGGGTGTGTACAGGCCCCGATTGTCCCGCTTCTGCAGCTTGACCGCGTCGGCGCCAGACTCGGCTGCGGCCGCGAACAGGGCCTTCGCCTTGTCCAGATCGCCCTGGTGGTTGTGGCCGATCTCGGCGATCACGTAGCAGTCGGTGTCATCCCCGATACGGACCCCGTCGACCACCATTTCCCTGCGTTTGTCGCTCATCTCGCAGACAATGTACAGGGTGGTCCGCAGGCGGCAAGCGCCTTTTCACTGAAACACCCTTTCGGGGGATTCTCCGGGTGCGAAGCGCCTTCCGGAGATGGTTCCGGCTCCAGATCGAACCAGGGTGTGACGAGGCCCACGTGCCTCTGCGTGCGGGAACCCGCAGGTTGGTCGCAGGAAGGTGTTACCCGCCCCGCCCAGACAAACGCCAGCTCAGCTGGTCAGCTGATAGCGCCCCCAGTGATTGACCCGGGTCTTGCGTGCCGATCGGGACACGCGGTTGATCGCCTTGTCTTCATAAAACGAGTCGTTGGCGAAGCTGGTGCTCGAGATCTCCTCGAAGATCACGCCGGTGTCGGTCCAGAAGCTGTGCCAGATGCCTTGATGAACGATCTGCTTCTCACCTGGGTGGAGCGTCTTGCGAATGCCGTCGATCTCCAGTTCCATCTGGCCGTACAGCACGATGAAGGTCTCTTCCTTCCGTTTGTGGAAGTGGGACGGATGGTGCTGGCCGGGTAGCTGGATGATCAGCTTCTTGCAGTAGCTGCGATTGACGTAGTCGATCAGCAAGGCGCCGACTTCGGGGAAATTCTCGATGCCATAGTGATGGGAGAACTCCACCTCGAAGTCCAGGCCGAGGGAAATTCGGGCCATGTTCAACATCGCTCTGGCTTCGTGGATCGCCTGGTACAGCACGGTATGCTTGGCCTGGGGAGGCAACTGGACAAGATCCCTCATCACCGGGGCGTCACTCTCGATCAGAGCGGCCGCGACGATGCCCTCCCGCAACTCGCCAGAGGCGAGTTGCCCCTCCTGCAGCGGCATGGCAAAGTAGACGTTCTCTGGCTGAATCGCCTCCCCGGACTTGACCCGCTTGTGCAGATAGACCCCACGCTTGAGAGAGTTCAGTGAGTCCGTTTCGACCTGGGGTGCACAACCTCGCTCACCCGCACCGCAGAGGGCCCGTGCCTTTTCCCATCCCTCGAACCAGCCTCCTAGCTGATGGGGGCGGGAGGAGTAGGCATTCAGCGAGATTTCCTCAGTCTCTACACCCACGTGGCGCTCGAAGATGCGAGCTCCCATAGCATAGGCGACCTGGATCGCGTCGCAGTCGTCCGGGTCCTCGTGGGTCGAGAATCCGATCGAAACGTGGGGGTATCTTTCGCAGAACAGCCGAACCTGATTGAGCTGCATCTGCTCCGTTGGCGTGGGATAGATGGCCACGCAGTGCATCAGGGCGTAGGTCACCCGGCGATGGTCGAAGAAGCTGACCAGATCGTCGATTTGCGTGAGCGACAAACCGCCAGTCGAGCAGATCACCGGGCGGCTACACTGGGCGATGCGCTCGAGCAGAGGCCAGTCGTCAGCCGAGCAGCTCGCGATCTTGATGATCTCGATGTCGAGCGCCTCGATCAGGTCGACCGAGGGTTCATCGAACGGCGTGCAGATGGTGACCAAGCCCTCATCGCGCACCGCAGCGGTCAGCTTGGCCCAGTCCTTCTGTTCGAGCCGCGTGCCGAGAAACCGGGGAATATGTTTGGGGACCGTTGCGTCCCGGAAATCGGCGTGGATGAAGCTGTCGAGCTCGCGGAACTGGAACTTGATTCCGGCACGCACCCCCTTCTCTCGGACGATGGCCGCCGTCTCACGAATGACCCGCAAGCCGTGATCCACGCTGCCCTGATGATTGTTCGCCAGGTCCAGAACGAACAGGTCGTCGAATGCGATCGGTGGGCTCTGGTGTGTGTGGCTGGACGGTCGAGGCTCCGTGGAGGGCAGGTCTCGCCGATGCTCGTAATCGACCCTCACGCTGCGTCTTGTGCGTTGCGACTGGTGGGCCGCGGCGATGCAGGCCATTGTCTCGAGACCTCGCTCCAGATCGAGGCTGAGGTCCCTGGAGCCACCATTCAGCTGGCTCTCGATGAATCTCAGCTCTTCGATGAAGTCGTCGGGGCGGGTCTTCGCAATCAAGTGTGTCTCGGCCTCCTGGCCGCTGGTGTGGATCACGACGGCGTCTCCCTCGGCGTTGTAGCCGCAGTGCCACTCGATCGCTCCGGTCGAGCCCTGGAGGCGTGCCCACTTGCGTGGCGGGGAGGTGATCACATCCTGCACGACGCGGCCAACCAGGCCCGTTTCCGTCGTCAGCTGGAGGGCGCAGATCTCGTCGTAGGCTCCCTCGTTGCCATACTGGATCTGGGCCGACAGGTCTTGTACCTTGCCCGCGCCGCTGAGGTGTGCGAAGTGCTGCCAGAGATGAAGGGCATGCGAGTGCTCCCCGCCTGCGCCGCCCCCACGCTCCCAGTAGCCGAGATAGGAGGCTTCGGGGCCGCTGAGCCAGGGGTGCGCGGCGAGGATCCCGCCCCAGTGCTCACGAAACTCGACATCGATGGTCTTGACCTGCCCGATCGTTCCGGCTGCGATCAGTTCTCGCACCTTGCACGCTGCCTGTCCGACCGCATGGTCGTAGCCGACGAAGGCTCGGATGTCGGCGGACCGGATCTCGTCGAGCAGCTGGTGCAGGCCGGTGAGGTGGGGGGGGCAGACCGGTTTTTCGATCACCACAGCTCGCGGCCGCTCACTGACGGCCTGGAAGGCCAGCTGGAGGTGGGTGTCGGGCGGGGTGCCAATGAAGATCAGGTCGAATCCGCCGCGGGGACTGTCATCGTTGGTGAACAGTCGGATTTCGTCGTCCCAGCTGCCGTAGCGCCGCGGATAGATTTCCTCGCGCATTCGGGCCAGCGCCGCTGGGTCGAGGTCGCAGACGGTGACGTCCCAGCCCAGCGTGCGGGCTGCGTGAGAGAGGTGATTGCCGATCGAGCCGGCGCCGTAAATCTTTACTTTGAACATGGTTGCTACTACCTGCGCTGTTCGCGTGCGGCTTGTGTCAACGGGCACCGATTATAAGCGATTCGCGGGGGCTGGAAAGAGAAAGCCGTTGCATGCAACAGCATTTATGGTACCTGGGCTGACATCGGCCACCGGGACCAAATCACGTGAAGAAGATCTTTAGGTTTCTGACCGAGGCGCTCCGTCGCTATCCTGTCCTCCTCCCGACCGCTCTGGTATTGATCATCCTCGGGCAGGTGCTGGAAGGAGTCGGGATCAGCTTCTTTCTGCCGCTACTCGAGCAGTTTTCGCCAGCCGAGCAGCGCACCGCTCCGAGCTCCCTGCAACAGTTCGCCGACAGCGTGATCACCTTCTGCGGGGTCCCCCGCGAGG
>CAZANL010000005.1:4199-11548 GCA_964486115.1 uncultured Planctomycetota bacterium | reverse complement strand
ACCAGCACATGCGTCCAGGCCAATGAAACCTCATGAAGGCGATCCTGATCTTCCTCTTCCTCGTATTCCTGTTCAAGGCGATATTCCTGCTGCTGAGCGACTATCTCGTGCTCTGCACCTTTAGTGGCTACCAGATGGGCCTGCAGAACGAGCTGTGCGAGAAGGTGCTGAATGCGCGTTACCGCTTTCTGCTGGACAGGAAGGCAGGGCATGTGGCGAACATCATGATCGCCGAGACCTCCCGAGCGGCGTCAGGGATCAGGGTCTTCCTCAGTATTTTTGTCGAGAGCGTGGCGGTGGGGGTCTACGTCGCCTGCTCGCTGGCGATCAACTGGCCGATGACCCTGGGCGCCCTGGTCCTGGCCAGCATATCGTTCTGTGCCTTCCGCCCGTTGATACGGGGGGGGCGTCTCCAGGGCCAGATCCGACTGGATGCCTACAACGAGATGCAGTCCCTGGTTCACGAGGCGATCGGTTCGATCGCGGCGATCAAGGGGATGGGCAAGGAGTCCTTCTTTCGGCGGCGATTCGCAAATCTCGCGGCGACTGCGCGGCGCGCCATGGTCCTCACCGGCATGCAGAAGTCGCTCATCCTCAAGGTCGCCGAGCCTCTCGTGATGTTGGTGATCTGTGGGATGATCTATGTCGGGCTGCAGCACCACAAGGCGGATGTTGCCAGCATTCTGTTGCTCACGGGCGTGCTCTATCGCTGCTTCCGCAGGATGGGCACCATACCGGCGCTGCTCCATCGGCTGGTGCACCAGGTCCCGTCGCTCGAGGCCGTCGAGAAGATGCGCGCCAATGCGAGCGCGATGTGTGAGCGGGAGGGTGGGGACAAGATCGCCCAGTTCGAGCGACTTCTCTTCGAGCGCGTGCAGTATGCCTATCGGGAGGACACGCCGGTGCTCCGAGGAGTCGACATCGAGCTGGCTCGAGGCGAGATGGTCGGCATCGTCGGTCCTTCGGGTGGGGGCAAGACCACGCTGATCGGAATGACGATGGGCCTCCTGCCGGACTATGGCGGGGGCATCCTGGTCAACGGCAGCCACCAGCTGCGCAACCTGGATCTGCGCGACTGGCGGGGCCGGATCGGCTACGTCGGACAGGAGATCTTGCTGTTCCACACCACCATTGCCGAAAACATTGCATTCTTTCAGGACGTGTCACGCGAAGACATCGAGCGCGCGGCCGAGCAGGCGCACTGCCTCGAGTTTCTGCGCGATCTACCGGATGGGCTGGATACCATCGTCGGGGATCGCGGCGCGATGCTCTCCGGCGGCCAACGCCAGCGCCTGGCGCTGGCCCGTGCACTGGTTGGCAATCCGGAGTTACTGATCCTCGACGAGGCGACCAGCGATCTGGACGCCGAATCAGAGGTGCGGATCCAGCACACGATCGAGTCCCTTCGGGGGCGGGTGGCGATCCTGGCAATCGCCCATCGGCTGTCGACGATCCGCGAGGCAGACCGGATTTACCTCCTCGACGAGGGTGTCGTTGCCGAGCAGGGCTCTTGCGCTGAGCTGATCGAGCGCGGTGGTGTCTTTGCTCGGATGTTCAATCAGCAGCACAAACCTGGAACCGTCTGATGCAGGCCGATCACGAGAGGCTTCGACCGTACAGGCGCGAGCACTCACGAGCAGATGATGGAACCGTCTTGCGAGAGTCGGGCTCCATCCGCGGAGTTTAGCATCACCATCGCCCTGACCGCTGCACAACAAGCTGCCATCGCGCACATCGAGACCCACGCGCTGGCGAGGCGAGAGAGCGCCCAGCGTCTCGTGCAGCATGTCCGAAAGATGTCTAACGTCTCTTCGAAAGACCTCGAGGAGGCCATCGGGCAGCTCGAGACCCACGCGCGCGTCGGGCTCCATTTCCATCCCGACAGGCTGGACCCGGTGCGGCGCAGCGTGGCGGGGGCGTTGCTCGAAGACGGGCTCTACCAGAGCCAGTTCGTGACCCGACTCTCCAACGGCAAGCTCTCTCCGGATCCCGGAGGACCGAGAGATATCTGGGAGAACAGGCTCTTTGGAGGTGCCTACGGCCCCGGCACCGAGAGGGCCGAGCGACCCAAGTACGGAGCGCTGGCGCTGATGGGCCACGCGGATGGGCCGTCGCCCCGCTTCGGCTCGTGTTTCTTTTTGCTGAAACCAGCCGTATCCCAGCGTTGCACGTTCACCTACATGGACTCCAACGACCTCCCGGATGAGCGGGGGACGCTGGCGGTGTTCGATGGTGTTTTTTGCGGGTTGCTCATCGAGTGTTTCGAGCGCGTGTTCGCCCTGGGGCGACCTGACGTCACCCCGTCCACGATGATCCAGCACCTGCGCACTGAGCTTGCGCGTCCGCTCGCCGATCTGGTGACCGGTCCGCCGGCGCGAAACCTCGATCACTACATCGAGGCGCAGGTGCACGGCGACGTCCGCCTCGAGCGGGACGTCGAGGCCCTGATCGCGGACCCCTCGTTTCGAGGTTCGGAGACGGGGGATATGCTCGAGGGCCTCTCAGCGCGCTACGGGATCCAGCTTTTTTGGCACGCTGGCTTTTGCTTGCGCGTCGGTGAGATCCCGATGGACTTTCGAGGGCCGAGCATGCCGTCTTTGGCCCAGCGGGTTGCCGAGAACGGCAGCGTTCATGCCCGTGAGATCGGCCAGGCGGCCGCCAGCCTCCACCGGGACCCAGCTGCCTGGGAAGACCGGGGCTCCCACGCGGAGGTGCTCCAGGAGCTGAAGCTGCTCTGGCACGTGTTGCTTCGCTACGGCAAGCCCATGCCTCCCCCTGCCCGCTGAGGCCATTCGGCGCGAAACAGGCGGAACAGATGGCTGCCACCGGGAGGCTGCCGAGAGCCCTGCTCCAAGTGGGGACCGTTGGCTTGGGAGTGCCGGGATTTCCGAAATACCCGAGGGTCGACGCCACGCCGGGGAGCATTGCGAGGGGGCTGGGTGGACGAGCGGTCGCCTGGGCCAACAGTAACGCCGCGTGTTTCGGCAGCCGGTTGGGCAAGGTCTAGCGAAAGCTGATGGGGGGAAGACCTAGGTCTGGACCTGCTTGGCAATCAGCTCGCGAATCCCCTCCACTGTGATCCAGTCCTCGTTGGTGCCGCTGCTATAGGTGAAGCCGGTCTCACACCGCGTCGCGCCCATCCGCTCGCAGTACGAATCGAGGCGCTGCTCCCAGTTCATCTCGCTGTATTCGTCGTGGCGCGAGAAGATCACGTAACGGTCGGGTAGCGAGACAGAGGTCAGTGACTCGTCCGGTGAGACGAGCAGTTCGTGGAGCTTCTCGCCCGGCCGGATGCCGACCACCTTGTGCTCGCACTCGGGCCCGACCGCCCTGGCCACGTCGAGTATATTGGCGCTGGGCAGCTTGGGCACGAAGATCTCTCCCCCTTCCATCTGCTCTATAGCGGAAACCACGAAACGCACGCTATGCTCGAGCGTGACCCAGAAGCGGGTCATCCGGTCGTCGGTGATCGGCAGCATTCCGTGCTTTCGCTGCTCGAGGAAGAAGGGAATGACACTTCCCCGGCTGCCCACCACATTGCCATAGCGCGCCACCGAGAAGCGGGTTCCGTGTAGTCGGCCAGAGTAGTTGTTGGCCTGGATGAAGAGCTTCTCGTGACACAGCTTGGTCGCACCGTAGAGGTTGATCGGGTTGACCGCCTTGTCGGTGCTGAGCGCGATGACCTTCTTGACGTTGCGGTCGACTGCGGCGTCGACGATGTTGGCTGCGCCGATGACGTTGGTCTTGATCGCCTCGATCGGATTGTATTCCATCGCCGGCACCTGTTTCAGAGCCGCCGCATGGACCACGATGTCGACCCCGTCGAACGCGCGATAGAGTCGATCCTTGTCCCGTATGTCGCCGATGAAGTAGCGGATGTTGGTGTGTGTGTTCGGGTCGAACCGCTTGCGCATTTCGAACTGCTTGTACTCGTCTCGGCTGAAGACGATCAGCTTGCGCGGGGCGTACTCGGGATTGACCAGCTCGAGGAATTTCTGGCCGAAGGAGCCGGTGCCGCCGGTGACCAAGATCGTGGTGTTCTTCCAGTCCATGAGTTCATTCAAACATCTTTCGAGATTGCTGCAAGAGCGGCTAGAATCAAGGGATGTCCACGACAGATCTTCGCAGCAGGATTTTAGGGCAGGTCGGTTGCGCGGTTTGGCTGACCGGACTGTCCGGCTCCGGTAAGTCAACGATCGCCCAGGCCCTCGAGTTGCGCCTGCTCCATTCGGGAAGACTGTGCTATGTGCTGGACGGGGATGTCCTGCGTTGCGGGCTCAGCCAAGACCTGGGGTTCACGCCGGCCGCCCGGGCCGAGAATATTCGCCGTGTGGGCGAAATGGCCGCGCTGTTTGCCGACGCCGGCGTGATCGTGGTCTGCGCGTTCATCTCGCCTTATGGCGCCAGTCGGCAGGCAGCCCGGCAAAAAGTGGGTGCGGAGCGGTTCGTCGAGGTCTACCTGGATGTGTCGCTCGAGCGCTGCGAGGCACGCGATCCCAAGGGGCTGTACAAGATGGCTCGCTCGGGACAGATTGCCGACTTCACGGGCGTCAGCGCACCCTACGAGCCCCCCACGGCCCCAGATGTCTGCCTCGATCCGCACGGAGATTCTGTCGACCAGTGCGTCGATCGGGTCGTTCGCTATTTGATAGAACGCGACCTGATTCCCGCATGAGCGGCTACATTCTGTCTCACCTGGACCAGCTCGAGGCGGAGAGCATCCACATTTTTCGCGAAGTGGTCGCCGAGTTCGAGCGTCCGGTGATGCTCTATTCTGTGGGCAAGGACTCCTCGGTAATGGTCAAGCTGGCCCAGAAGGCTTTCGCACCGGCTCGGCTGCCCTTCCCTCTGCTGCACGTGGATACCGGCTACAAGTTCGAACAGATGTATGCCTTTCGCGACCGGTTCTGCGCCGAGATCGGCGCCGAACTGATCGTGTTTAGCAACGAGCAGGCGATTGCTGATGGCGCCGCTCCTTGGGACCTGGGAACCTCGCGCTGTTGCGCTTTGCTCAAGACGCAGGGGTTGCTAAAGGCGCTGGCGGCGGGTGGATTCGACGCCGCGTTTGGCGGGGCTCGCCGGGATGAGGAAAAATCGAGGGCCAAGGAGCGGGTCTATTCCTTTCGAGACCGGCATGGGAGATGGGATCCCAAGAATCAGCGGCCGGAGCTGTGGCGGCTCTACAACGGGATGCACGATCCGGGGGAGAGCATTCGCGTCTTCCCCCTGTCGAACTGGACCGAGTTGGATATCTGGCTCTACATCTACAGGGAGCAGATCCCGATCGTGCCGATGTATTACGCCAGGCAGCGCCAGGTCGTGGTTCGAGGAGAGCAACTGATCCCGGTCGAGGGTTCGACCCGTCTGCACCCTGGAGAGACGCCGGAGGCGGTGAACTGTCGTTTCCGCACGCTCGGCTGTTCGCCTTGCACGGGGGCTGTGCGATCGGATGCGGACACGCTGGAGAAGATCCTCGAGGAGTTGATGCTGGCGCGTCACAGCGAGCGTGTCACCCGGGTCATCGACCATGATCGCGACGGCTCGATGGAACTGAAGAAACAGGAAGGCTACTTCTGATGGCCATCCAGGAGATGTTGGCCCAGGATGAGCGCAAGGACCTGCTTCGGCTGCTGACCTGCGGCAGCGTCGATGACGGCAAGTCGACGTTGATCGGTCGGCTGCTGCACGACAGCAAACAGATCTACGAGGATCAGCTGAGTGGGCTGGAGCGGGACTCGCGCAAGATCGGATCGGCCGGAGATAAGCTAGATCTCGCGCTCCTGCTCGACGGGCTGAGTGCGGAGCGCGAGCAGGGAATCACGATCGATGTGGCCTACCGCTATTTTTCCACGCCGCGGCGGAAGTTCATCATTGCCGACTGTCCGGGACACGTGCAGTACACACGAAACATGGTCACTGGCGCCTCGACCGCCAACCTGGCAATCGTGCTGGTCGACGCCACCAAGGGGGTGCTGGAGCAGACTCGTCGTCACAGTTTTCTGGTCGCATTGCTCAATATCCGCCACCTGATCGTCACCGTCAACAAGATGGACCTCGTCGACTACTCGGAAGAGGTGTTCGATCAGATCCGTAGCGACTTCTCCGGTTTCGCCGCGCGGCTCGAGGTGCAGCACATCCATTTCATGCCGATATCCGCTCTGGTCGGGGACAACGTGGTCCAGCCGAGCCCGCGGATGGATTGGTTTGCGGGGCGGCCGTTGCTGAGCTATCTGGAGCAGGTGCACATCGCGTCGGACCGCAACCTGATCGACCTGCGCTTTCCCGTGCAATCGGTGATTCGTCCCGACATGAATTTTCGTGGCTACGCTGGGACGGTCGCGTCCGGAATATTCCGCTCGGGGACAGAGGTGTGTGTCTTGCCGTCGGGCTCTCGGACCCGGATCACCGAGATCCGCGGGCCGGACGGCCCGGTCGAAGAAGCGTTCCCGCCGATGTCGGTTGCTGTCCGGACTGAAGACGAACTGGACATCAGCCGTGGGGCGATGATCGTCCACGCGCGCAACGTGCCCCGCATCTCGGATCAGCTAGAGGCGACTCTGGTCTGGCTGACCGAGACGCCGCTCGTCGTGGATCGCCCCTACGTGCTCAAGCACACCACGCGCTTGGTGAAGGGGGTCGTGAGCGCTCTGCGTTACAAGTTCGATGTGAGCAACCTCCATCGGGTGCAGGCCGAGACACTCTCGCTCAACGAGATTGGCATGGTGCAGGTCGAGCTGGATCAGCCGCTGGCTCACGATCCCTACCGTCGTAACCGAACGACGGGCAGCTTCATCCTGATCGAGCCGGCCACGAACCAGACGGTGGGGGCGGGCATGATCCTCGATCGTCGCTCGCAGGACACGGGCGACGGGCGACCCTCGGGTCGTAGCCTTCACGTGCAGGAGCGGCGTGGGACGGTCACTGTTGCGGAGCGATTGGAGCGGCTCAAGCAAAAGCCGGCCACGCTCTGGTTGACCGGTCTGCCCAAGGCGGGCAAGTCGACTCTGGCCTACGCGCTGGAGCGGGAGCTGTTCGACGGGGGGTATGCCGTTCATGTTCTGGATGGAGAGAACCTGCGGCTCGGGATCAGCGAGAACCTGGGTTTCGGGGCTCTGGAGCGCTCGGAGAACGTACGCCGCGCGGCCCATGTGGCGCGGCTGTGCAACGAGCTGGGCCAGATCACGATCGTCGCGCTGGTCTCGCCCTTCGCTGCCGACCGTCAGGCGGCTCGTCAGATCGTTGGACGTGAGCGCTTCCATCTGTTGTACCTGTCCGCGCCGCTGGAGGCTTGTGGGGCGCGTGACGAGGAGGGTCTCTACGCTCGGGCGCGGGCGGGCGAGATCGAGCGC
>CAZANL010000005.1:0-4189 GCA_964486115.1 uncultured Planctomycetota bacterium | reverse complement strand
CCGGGCTGACCGCTCCGTACGAGCAGCCGGCCGCGCCGGAGTTGTCGCTGCCGACGGACCAGCTGAGCGTGCAGGACACCGTGGCCCGGGTCGTCGAATATCTCGAGGGTCGCTCCGCGATCAGCGAATGACCTGCAGGCCGACTCAGGACCGAGGTCCTAGGGGACGCTTTTTCGGGATCCCGACCCGCCGCGGATATTCTTCGGGCGTGTGCTCGGTCTTGCGCACCTCGGCCAGGAAGCGGTCGACCTGTTCACCGGGAAGTCGGTAGCCGCGGATCTCTTTCAGCGTGCCGCCGAGCCGATCGAAGGGCTGGTGTTCGAAGCGCTCCGCGTCATCGCTGCCCAGGAACAGGAACGCCACCCCACCCGGCGCAACCAGTGGCAGGACCAACTCCAGGGCGGCGGCCGGGCGCGCCAGGCCACGGCATGTCGCGGTGTGATACCACTCTCGATGTTCGGGGTCTTGTCCGATCACCTCGGCGCGCTCGCAGAGTACCCGCACGTGGCTCAGCTCCAGCTCGACCGCGGCGGTGGACAAGAAGGTGGCCTTCTTGCCCACCGACTCGAGGAGGGTGACCGACAGGTCGGGGTCACGCAGCGCCATCACCAGCCCGGGGAGTCCGGCGCCGCTTCCGACATCGATCACGGGGCCCTTCAGCCGGGGCAATTCGAGGGCGTCACGTAGGTGTCGGTTCGGCCAAAGCTCAGGGGGGTCGCCGATCAGGTTCATCCGCTGGTTGGCGGAGGCGAGCACTGCGAGGTAGCGCTTCAGGCGCATGGCCACATCTGGGGCAAGATCATCGAGCATATTGCCATTATCCGGATAGAATCGATTCATGCCTCAGGATAATCCGCGCCACGACGGTGTGCCGGAGACCTGTTTCGAGGGGCGGGTCTTCCGGGTCACGCGGGAGCCCCTGCGTTATCCCAGCGGCCGCCGGGGCAACTATGAGGTGGTTCGCCACCACGGCGCGGTCGCAGTCTTGCCGATCTTGCTGGATCCGCTGCGTGTGGTGCTTTTACATCAGTATCGGCACCCGGTGGGTGGCCGGATCTGGGAGATCCCCGCGGGCACACTCGACCTGGCGGGGGAGTCCCAGCGGGACTGTGCGGACCGGGAACTGATCGAAGAAACGGGCTACCGTGCGGAACGGCTGCTGCAGGTGCATGATTTTTACACGGCCCCGGGGTTCTGTGACGAGCGGATGGCGCTGTTCGTCGCCTGGGGGTTGAGGCCTGCTTCCCCTGCCGAAATGGACTCTGACGAAGTGCTCACGGTACACACGCCGAGTTGGAACGAGGTAAGACGCATGCTCGCTGCGGGCGAGATCCAAGACGCCAAGACACTTGTTGGGCTGCGCTGGCTGGAGATAGCTCTGCGTGCGGCTGGAAATAAATTAAGATGGAAAAGACAATGACCGAACACGACGATTGCGGCCCGGACTGTGGGCATGATCATGGGCCAGAGACCGAGGCTCAGCAGCAGGAACAGCTCGAGAAGCACTTCGAAGAGGTTTCGGGCCACCTGCAGGTGCTTTATGCCAATCTGGAACTCCCGGGGTTCATGGATCAGGACGATCCGCTGTTCGGGATTTTTCTGGACCAGCCCGAGGAGTCGGAGATGCGGGAGGTGATCCTGCGTCATGTCTGGAGCGAGCACTTCGACGTCTCTGCCCGGATCTCGATGGTCACCAGGCTCGACCAGTTTCTCCAGACCAGCCCGGGAGAGAAGCCACGTCGCGCGGCCGATACGGTCCGGGACGCTCTGCTCGAACCCTACAGCTACGTCGATACCGACTGGATCCAGTTCCAGGTCTCGACCGAGCGCTTCTTCTCCGGGTTGCAAGACTACTTCGGATACTGGCGCGAGACCGCGCCCGACGAGGCGTTGCAGGCGCACACCGTCGATCTAGAGCAGCCGGACCCCGAGTGTTCCGCCGCCGTTGAGGCGTTGAGCGTCGCCGGACGTAACGGAGTACAGGCCACGCTGGAGTATCTCAATAGGGAGTACGTTCCGATCCTCTCCGACTTCCAGGCGCTGCAAGAGAAGGGCGTGGAGCCGCTGCTGCGGGCGATCGCGGTTCTGGCTGCGGTGCCGAGTCCGGGGTCCGCGACTGTCTTGGGCGATCAACTGGCGATCATCAATCACCCCGACGTGGAGAAGGCGCTGTTCGAGGCGCTCACTCGCATGCCGCTGGAGGCCTCGCGAGTGGCCGCCGATTTCATCCGATTCGAGCCGTTATTGCCCGCAACGCGGTTCGTGCTCCACGAGCTGCTGCACAAGCTCAAGTCGGATGAGGCGGATCGTCTGATTGGGGACGAATTCCTCCTCTCCGGGTTCGAAGAGGATCAGCGGATGGGTGAGGACGACCTGGAAGACCTGGCCGAGATGTGGGCCGAGTCGGCCGGAGCACGATCCGCGCTGGTTGCGCTCCACGTGCTGACCCAGGAGGAAATCCCCGAGGGTGCCAGGAACAAGATACAGTCGGTGATCGACAATGCCGCGGACACCGAGCTTGTCGCCTGGGCCAAGAAGCGGGTCGAGGAAGACCTGCCAGTGGTGTTCTACACCGAAGATGACGCCGGTACCTGGGCCGAGAAGCTGGCTCAGCGATGGGAGTGCGAGTCGACGGACTCGAGGGTCTCGGAGGTCCTCGAGAATACCCCAGCCGTGCCGCTGTTCCTCCACTCGCCGGCCGCGACCGATCCACCTCCTGGTCCCAAGGAGGAATTCCTGGAGAAGATCTGCCGCCACGAGGTGGCCAGCGAGGCGGAGCGATTTATCGAGCAGTCCGCCGAGGAGATCCCCCTGGACCAGGTCCAGGCCTTCTTGGCACAGCACTGGTGGTTGCGTCCCCGTGCCGAATCGGCCTGGAAACCGCCGTTGCTGGCGATGCTCAAGGAGCGCAGCGAGAGCTTGCCTGAGCATGCTGAGTTGACCCGGCTCAAACTGGAGCCGATGGTCCATGCCCACTGCGCTGCGGCAGTTCGCGCGATCGGGCAGGGTGAGGATGTGCGGATGGTCGACGCCCACCTGATGATCGCTTCGGAGATGCTCCCCGAGGCGGACGCTTATCTGGCATATGCCCGGAAGCTGCGGGAGGCGGTGTCTCGCCAGCAGCAGTCGCCCAAGATATGGACACCGGGTCAGCAGGATGCGGGACCGAAGAAGGTCGGGCGCAATGATCCCTGCCCGTGTGGGTCGGGTAAGAAGTACAAGAAGTGCTGCCTGGGACGCTGACTTGCGGATTTGTTTTGTCTCTGACATCTATCCCATAGTCGAGCCCGCCGTTGGGGGCTGCTTTGGCGGCGCAGAGATCCAGCAGCTCAAGCTTGCCCGGGCGATACAGCAGGCCGACCCCGGGGTCGAGATCACTTTCCTGGTGCGTGATTACGGCCAATCTGACCCCGTCGATTACGGTGGGATGAGCTTGCGGCGGCTCTACCCGCCTCCCCAGCCGCGCTTCCCAGCCTGGATTCACGTGCTGCGTCGAGTGATGAGGCAGGTCGATGCCGACATCTACTACCAGCGTTGCGCCGGCACCGTCACCGGAGTCGTCAGTCAGTTCTGCCGACGAGCCGGCAAGCGTTTCGTCCATGCACTGGCCAACGATCGGGACGTGGATGGGACCTTCCTTGCCGAGAGTCCCTGGTGGCGGCGGCGCAGCTACCGCTCGGGGCTCGAGCGGGCAGACCTCGTGATCGCTCAGAGCGAGCATCAGCAGAGATTGCTCGAGGCCAATCACGGGCGTACGGGGCTGGTGTTGAAGAGCCTTGCCGCACCGCTAGAGGTCGAAGCAAGCGAGGTTCCCGGCCTCGAAGGTCCGTACATCACCTGGGTCGGGACACTCGACGAACGAAAAAAGCGGCCCAGCCTGTTCCTCGACCTGGCCGCGAGCATGCCGGACCATTCTTTCTTGCTGGTCGGGCGGAAGGCGGGGGAGGCTGACCACGCTGCGGTCCTTCGGCGAGTGGCCCAGCTGGGCCACGTTCAGTTGATCGAGGGCCTGCCAGCGACGAGCATGGACGCGGTCTACCGTGCGTCGAGGGCCGTCGTCTGTACCGCTCGCCACGAGGGGTTTCCCAACGTGCTGCTCGAGGCCTGGTCTCACGGCTGCCCGGTCGCCACGTTGTTCGATCCTGACGATGTGGTCCGGAACCACGGCCTGGGTGTCAGTTGCGATGAG
>CAZANL010000004.1:26670-28384 GCA_964486115.1 uncultured Planctomycetota bacterium | reverse complement strand
GTGATTATCCGGTCACTCACCTTGGCCGCCAACCACTCCAGCCAGACATAGAGCCAGTAGGCAAAGCGGTTTTGATAAGGGTGAAACGGCAGACCGTGGATGGTGTGCACGATGAGGGGCACTCGCGCAACCCAGGCCGCGAAGCGGCCCAGGATGCCAGCCTTCGAGCTGTGCGTGTGAACCACCTCTGGGCGCAGCCGCCGACAAAGGGAAACAAGCCGGAAAAAGGTGACCAGATCGCGATAGGGATGAATCTCCCGGCGCATCTCAGGGATGAGCACGACCCGCACATCGTGAGCGCTTGCGCGATCGAACAACTGCCCTTCTGGTCCAAGTGCTGGTCCAGTGGCCAGATACACCTCGTAATCAGGCAATGCCTCCAAGCCCACGACGGTATATAGCGTGTTCTCCTGCGCCCCGCCAAGGATCAGGCGGGTGATGATGTGGAGTACCTTGTCACGCTTCACAGGATCGCTTTGTCCGCCGCTAGAGTACTTATACTAAACAAAACCGAGCGCTTGCCTGTCAAGACAGCTGGCGACAGCCGTGACACCCAGGGCTACAAACCATTTGACAAGTATGACTTGCGCGACAATCACGATCGAGAGACAAAACGGGGCCCGCTCTGAGACCGGGAGTAGGCTGCGAACTCGCGCCCTCGTAGCGCTCGCTGTCATCGACTCCGCAGCCTAACTGACCAACGCGCAACCAGAGGCGCGCAATCGGTCAACACACGCGCGCAAGAAGGCATCCCTTGGGGCTCAGTCAGGATAGAAAACCTGCTCCAGAACCAGCCCGTGGGAGGGCATCGCCGGCCCGGCCAGACGCCGGTCACCCGAGACCAGCAACTCGTCGAGCGAAACAGCCGATCGCTTGCCTTGCCCGATTTCGACCAGGGTGCCGACCAAGGTCCTGCACATTTTGTATAGGAAGCCGTTGCCCTGAAGCTCGAAGGCGAACAGATCTTGGTCTCGCTCGATCTCCAGTCGCGTGAGATTGCGAACGGTATCCTGACGAGGCGAGTCCGCATTCTGAAAAGCCGCGAAATCGTGCTCCCCCTTCAGCAACGCCGCGCCTTCTCGCATCGCCTCGAGGTCGAGCCGACTGTGCACGACTGCTATTCGATGCCGGTCGAGCGCCGGATAACGCCCACCAGCAAGCAACGAGTAGCTGTAGTGCTTGCCTATCGCGGATTTGCGAGCGTGGAATTCGGCTGAGACTTCATCGGCCTGCAGAATGCAGATGTCACGGGGCGTCGTGGCATTGATCGCGCGCTGGAGTTGGTCGAGTCGCATCGGGCTGGCGGTGTTGAAGTTGGCGACCTGTCCGCGGGCGTGAACCCCTGCGTCGGTCCGACCCGACCCATGAAGCGTGCTGTGCGAGCGGGTCACCTGCTCGATCGCAGCCTCGATCGTGCCCTGTACGTTGACGACGTGAGGTTGTCGCTGCCAGCCGGCGTAGGCTGTACCGTCGTATTCGATCAGCAGGCGAATGTTGCGCATCAGGAAATCTCGGCCCTCGGCCGCTGCGATCGAGGCCCCGGCAGCGCCCTGTCATTCACGGATCGGGAGAATCCACTGGCGCAGAGGATCAGCCAGCGCTCGGCCGCGACACCCTCACTTCTGCTTGGCCGCCTCGACCCACTGCCGCATGACGGGCAGCCCCGCCTGGACCAGCTCCTCATCGCTGCGACCAGGGAACTTCGGCCGCAGCC
>CAZANL010000004.1:25901-26660 GCA_964486115.1 uncultured Planctomycetota bacterium | reverse complement strand
CCGCAGCCGGCCAATCAGCTTGAGGTGAAACGCCCTGGCATCGGGTCCGAGCCCGGGCCCGAGTTGGCCTCCGTACTTCTTGTAGAGGGACAGGAACTCCGTCCGTAGATCGGCCTGCTGCGCCAGGAACTGCTGCAGCTCAGCAGCTATCGGTCGCTTGGGCGGGTCCGAAGCGGAAGGTCCCGCGGCTTTCTTTTCGGGCGGCGAGGTCTTCTCGGCCTGCTTGCGCCACTCTTCGAGAATCTTGCCCACCTTGCCGTTGAGCTTCTTGCGATCCGCGTTCTTGTAGCGCAGGCGCACCTCGTTCAGCATGAAGTTCTTGGCTTGCTCTCGCTCCCGCTCCCACCACTGGCGAGTATCCTTCGACTCAAAATTGACCGCCTTGTGGCAGGCAGCCAGAAAGTCCTTCTTGCGCGGCAGAGAATCCAGAAACAGACGCACCTCTTGAGCCGATGGCAGCGGACCAGTCGCCGCCGGCTGGACTGGATCGGGATCCTCTCGCTCGCGCGCCTGTGTGCCCACCTCAGCTACGCGGAACTTCTTGTCCCAGCCATTCAGCACGTTCTTGACCCGCGTGGCGACGGTTGCCCGGGAGACCTTCTTGAACTTGCGGCGGGCCATCTGTGTGATCTCGTCGACCAGCCTTTTCCGATTCTCCTTGGCCTCCCTGGAGGCCCCAGCCGGCCCCAGCTCGGCCTCGGCCTGGCTCTCCCAGGTCTTGAGATACGCCTCGCGCTTCCCGACCAGCCCATTGACGTA
>CAZANL010000004.1:20065-25891 GCA_964486115.1 uncultured Planctomycetota bacterium | reverse complement strand
TGATCTGCTGATCGGTGGCCGAGGATGTTCCCGACTCGCCGCCTTCGTCGCTGCCCCCGCCCGAAGACAGCAATATCGCCAGAAAGACCAGCACCAGCGCCACGCCGCCAACAGCTGCCACCGCCAGCGCCGAACTGGAGGATGCCAGCGATCGACGCTGGGGCATGCGCCCGCTGAACGTCTTCTGGCGGGTGGTTGATTTGCGAATCCGATCGGTCTTTGGCCGAGGAGTGACGAGATGCTGTTGCCGTGCGGCGGGCTTCTGTTGCGCGCGTCGGGAGAGCCCCGGCACTTCGTTCTCGCACTCACATTGTGAGCAGACGATCGTCCCGACGTGGTCGCTGGAAACAACCAAGCGCTCCCCGCACTCGCAGTGAAAGGCAATCTTGTTCATGGTGGGCAGATCTGCATCTATGAGGCGGGGAAACGGGCCAAGAGGTCCCCCAGCCAGGCTTCCTTCCTAGCAATCCAAAGTATCAGAAGGCAAACCAGGAATGCCAGATATATACCGATTAATGTCAGCCCCCCCCCGCGGCTGACTCTCCAGCGGCGTGAAAGCACCACACAACACGCGATCACGGTCACCACGAGGAACACCACCGAGAGCAACAGCAACCCGCGCGAGAACTCGGCGGGCAGACTGCTCGCCAGCGAGTCCGGAATGACACCCAGGTGAAAAACCGCCCCACGGACCACGTTGTAGATCAGCACCGGTAGACCAAGACAAATCAAGATGTCGAATACGTTGGACCCGATGGCATTTGAAACCGCCAGGGAGGTGTTCCCCTGACGCGTGGCCTGGACCGAAGCGAGCAGATCCGGGATCGAGGTCCCGAAAGCCAACACGACGATGCTGATCAAGGCGGTCGGCAGTCCGATCAGGTTTGCGATGTTGGTCGTGTGACGAACCAGGAAGTGGCAGGCGATGCCGATGACCAGAATGCTGAAGACGAACCAGCAGATAGCCTTGCGCGTTGGAATCGACTCGACCTGCTCGACCTGCTCGACCGCGTCGGGATGCCGACGGATGTCTCGCATCAGCACCGTGAAATAGATGGCATAGGTCACGACCCAAACTGTTGCCTCCCAGGTCGTGATCCGACTGTCCCAGATGAAAAACACGGTCTGGCAGCAAGCGACCAGATAGAACGTCAAATCCCGAGTCACGACCCGGCGAGCCACGTCCAGCGGCCGAACCAACGCTGAGATACCGATGATCATGCAGAGGTTGAACAACGCCGAACCGACAACGGTGCCAAAACCGACGTCGGCATAGCCCTTTTCGCTGTCAACCGCAGCCAGCACTACAGCGAAGGCGCTGGTGCCGAACTCCGGCATACTAGAGCCGATTCCCGCAAGAGTCGCCCCGGCCACCGACTGCGGAATCGAGAACTCTTGCGCCAGGCTAGAGAGAGCTGAGACCATCTTGTCGGTAATCAGCCACAACGCGACGAGGCAGACGATTAGAACGCCGAGGTCGACTGCCAGCACTAGACCGGCACCGAGACGCTCTCGAGCAGCTCCTCGACAATCGTCTCTGCCGACCCGCCACTCCCGTCGTGGAAGCCAGCGTGGCAGATTATGCGGTGCGCGAGAACCGGAACAGCGAGCTGCTTGATGTCGTCGGGCGTGACAAAATCCCGCCCCTCTATAGCAGCAAGCGCCTGGGACGCGCGAGTCAGCGCAAGCGCCGCTCGCGGCGATGCGCCGACCTCTGTGCGGGCCGTCTCTCGTGTAGTTCGCACGATCTCTAACAGATAACGCACCACCGAATCTTCGATGTCCACATCGCGAACCTTGGACTGGAGTCGAGCCACCTCGTCAGTACGCAGTACCGGAGAGAGGTCGTCCAGCGGATCAGCGGTCCTTCTCGAGGAGATCATCTCGCGCTCGGCGTCGACGGCTGGATAACCGATGCGAATGCGCATCAGGAACCTGTCGAGCTGGCTCTCGGGTAGGGGGTAAGTCCCCTCGAACTCGTGTGGGTTCTGGGTCGCCAAGACCATGAAAGGCTGAGGCAGCGGGTGAGCCACCCCATCGACAGTCACCTGGCTCTCGTTCATCGCTTCGAGCAGGGCACTCTGCGTCCGAGGCGTGGTTCGGTTGATCTCGTCAGCGAGCAGAATGCTGGCGAAGACCGGCCCCTGCTTGAACTCGAACTCGTTGCGCTGCGCCTGGTAGATCGAGACGCCGATAATGTCCGAGGGCAACAGGTCCGGGGTGAACTGGATCCGGCTGAAAGAAGCATCGATCGACCTGGCCAGCGCGCGGGCCAAGGTGGTCTTGCCGACCCCCGGCACGTCTTCGATCAGCAAGTGGCCACCGGACAGCAACCCGACCAGAACGTGTCGGACCACCTCGCTCTTGCCCAACAGAACCGATTCCACACTCTGCTGAAGTCGGCCAACGGCCTCCGTGAACTCGGAAACGTTGGGCGCCCGCCTGGATCTACTCGTCGTCAAACTCGTCATCATCCAAAAAGTCGTCCGGCTCCTCGATGTCGTCGTCCCCCTCGGCCTCATCCTCGTCTAGCAGGTCGTCCTCACCGAGCAAGATCGGCTCGTCCTCCAGACCTTCCTCATCGAGGTCCTCGTCTTCGCGCGAGCCACCGGGGACCCAGGAGAGAACGAACTTCTCCTTGGTTCCGAGCAACAACTCGTGGCTGTTCTCTTTGATATCGCTGATGATCACCTTCTTGATCTGCTCCCCATCGAGAAAGCTCCCGTTGGAGCTGGAGAGGTCCTCGATCTCGATCGAGGTCGCGTTATAGAAGCTGATTCGCACCTGCTTGCGGCTGACCGTCTGAAAGTGCTTCTCCGAGTCCTTCGATTCTTGATCCAGCAACAGGTACTTCTCGCACTTCTTGAGACTGATGTCGCAGGAACTCGATCGCCCGACGATCACTGTCTCTCCGTAATCGACACGGAAGGTCTCCCCTTCGGCCAAGCCACCGACGCCGCGTAAAATCAACTGTTCAGAGATCATCCTGCCGCTGTCCTTTCTGACTACTCCGAGGGTGCCAACCTGGCCAACTCCTCAGCGTCGATATCCATATTCGAATGAACCTTCTGAACGTCTTCATCGTCTTCCAACGCGTCCAGCAGAGCAAAGAGCTTCTCAGCCGCCTTGCCTTCCACCGGGATGGTAGACTTCGGCAAGTACTGCAGGTCCGCCCCACCCACAGAATACTCTGCAGCCTCCAGGGCGATACGCACCGGCTCGAGGCCCCTGGGATCGCAGGTGATCACGACCATCCCCTCTTCGATCCTCATGTCCTCAGCCTCCTCTTCCATCACGACTTCCATCAGTGCCTCTTCGTCGACCCCTTCTGCGGGAAGCGTGACGACCCCCTTCAACTCGAACTGCCATGCCACCGCACCAGGCTCGGCCAGCGAGGCTCCTCGTTTTTCCAGAATGCCACGCACTTGCGATGCAGTCCGCTTCCGATTGTCTGTCAGGGCCTCGATCAGCAACGCAACCCCACCGGGACCATACCCCTCGTACACCAACTCTTCCAGGCTCACCCCGTCAAGCTCGCCGGTCCCCTTCTTGACCGCTCGCTCGATCGAGTCCTTCGTCATGTTGGCCCCCTTGGCCTTCTCGATCGCGTACTTCAGCTTCAGGTTGCTATCGGGATCCCCTCCGCCATTGCGGGCCGCAACAATAATGAGCCGGGCCAACTTCGAAAACAGCTTTCCCCGCTTGGCGTCAGTCAGCGCCTTTTTGTGCTTGATTCCGGCCCAATGAGAATGTCCCGCCATGATTCCAAGATGCTAGTTTTTGACGCTTTCATTACAAGCGGTTTTTGCCCGCAAGTCCTTGATCCGAGCAGCGAGGAAGGCATCAGGATCGAGCCGGATGCCCCTTTCCCAGGCGCGAATCGCGCCATTCGGATCGCCCACAGCCAACAGCGCGACCCCCAGAGCACGCCAGACTCGAGGGTCCTGTCGCTTCCCGAGCAGATCGCCGAGCAGCCGGAGGCTGCGGTCGGCTCGGCCTGAACGGAGCAACGCCCGGGCCAGATCGATACCGATCGAAATCGACGCCGTTTCACGCAAGGCCTGCTCCAGATACCTCACCGCCAGATCGGCCTCACCCGTGGCATCGAGGTGGAAGCTGCCGAGCGCGTGCAAGACCAAGCCGTTGGTCGGCTGCCTCAGCAGAGCCACCTCGTAGGCCTCTCGAGCCTTCTTCAACTCTCCCTCTACCTGCCAGGAGCCCGCCAGGTGCATCATCGGCAGCGAACTCTCGGGGAACCTCCGCGCACCCCGCCGCCAGGATTTGCGAGCGGCCTCTTTCTGCCCCATCCGGTACTCCACCTGCCCACGCAAGAGGTAGTACCTCAACACCTCGGGGTGTCCCCGGCGCTCGATCGGATCCAGCATCGCGAGCGCCCGCCTCGGCGCCATCCGCGCGAGCTGCCGAGCCCACAACATTCGAGCATCCAGCTCCTCGCGCCCACTCTCGATCAACCCACCGAGAATCGTCTCAGCATCCCGGACTCGACCCGCCAAAAAAAGTAGCTTCGCCCGGAACAACGCCTCTCTCGCTCTCAGGCCACCTTGCTGCCGCGCATAGCGATCGAGCGAGCCGAGTGCCTCGGCATGCCGCCCCGCCCGGGCCTCACAGCGAGCGATATCGAGCGGCAGTCGGGCCGGAGGCTCAGGCAATTCGAGCGCCTCCCGGTAGACCTCGGCCGCCTCGCCGAACCGGCCAGAATGGTGCAGAAGCCCCCCCAACCAGATCAGACGCCGACTCCTCGCCTCCCGGTCCAGATTGGCCACCAAGATGGCAAAGACCTCACGTACGCGCTTCCAATGCCCGGCACCGGCATAAACCCGAGCCGACGCTTCCAATGCCCCGTGATCGTCGCCCCCAGCCAGGCGACCAGCCAACTCGAGAGCCACCGCGGACTGCCCGTTGTCGGCAGCCAAGCTCATCAGCCCCAGAAGCATCTCGGTGTCGGCCGGATCGGTCAGCACGACAGCCTGACGCAGGTAGCCGACAGCCTGCTCCTTCTGGCCCAGCAGGTAGAGAGCATCTGCCAGTCGCTTGTGGATCGTCGGGGATTCTGGCACCAGCTTCGCCGCTAGTCGGTAGCGCCCCTCCGCCGCTTCCAGGCGTCCCCGGAATTGATCATCCAACCCCTGAGCGAGATGGGCGAAAGCCCGGTCGCGCTTCTGTGATCGCGTCCACTCAGGGGCGGTCGAGCACCCGATCAGGGAGAACGCGAGCAGCAGGATCGATCCACGGCTGATCATGATCTAGAGTCTAGCAGACCCCGTGGCCCGATGGCAGGTTGTCTGGGGCTGCTAGCGCAATCCACCGGACTTTGCGCTAAGATGAGTCGCGAGACTCATGTCCGACGCCAACATCGCGCTCAATTTCCTTCTCGAGCTGTCCCGGGCCACCCGAATGATCCGGATGTACTCGGCTGAGCATCCGGCCGTTCAAAAGGGAACCGAGAAGGCCTACGACGCGGTCAAGCAGGTCCTGGCACAACATGAAAAGATCTCCCTGGGTCGCAAGGAGGGGCAGATCATTTTCATGGACAAACCGGTCCGAGACGGCACCCAGGCGGCCGAGCGGTTCTTCGATCTGCTCAGCGAGCAGGGTATCGACACGCTCGTCCTGCTCCGGGGCCTGACCGCCCTCGAGCTCGTCTCGTTCATCCAGTGCCTCGGCATCAAGCAAACCGACCTGAGCCACTCGGGCATGCTCCGCAAGCTCAATCACATGCCCCACATCCAGGTCAACGAGCTGACCTACAAGGCGGTCTCGGACGCCGAGGAGATGATCCTCGACAGGTTCGACTGGGACCAGTCG
>CAZANL010000004.1:8583-20050 GCA_964486115.1 uncultured Planctomycetota bacterium | reverse complement strand
CTCTCGCGACCACCGGCCGAGGTCAATGCGGCGTTCAGTAACATGCTCAACCAGCTCAACACGCAGCTGGAGCAGCTTCCACCGGACAAGCAAGGAGAGCAACTGAGGCAGCACTTCTCGGAGGCCAGCCGGCAACTCTTCTCTCAGTTCGGCGTCGGGGTGGACAACGTGTCGACGCACCTGCAGGGGATCATCATGGGGCTAGCCCCCAGCGTGCAGCAAAAGATGTTCGGCCAGGCCTACTCCAACCCCGAGGAAATCGATCTCGACGCCTTTCTGCGGCAACTCGGACCGATCATCAAGGCCGGCCTACTCGTCAACGAGCTTCACGCGGGTGATCTGACCGGCGAAGAGTGGCAGGACCGGCTGGACCGACTACTCGAGGCAGACGCGGATGTCGTCGACCTGGCAGAGCAGATCGCCAAGCTGCTTGCCAGTGGACAACCGCTCGAGGATAACCAGGAGGCCCTCTCGCAACTCCTGAGGCTGCTACAGGAGCAGGCCGGGGACGAGGTGGCTGTGGCCCGGCAGCGCGGCCGAGTGGTCATCGCAGACCAGCAAGAGACCTGCGTCGCCCAATACACGGAGGTGCTAGGCGGCGCCGGTTACCACGTCGAGGTCCATGACAGCGGCGCCACCGCCCTCCGCTCGATCCGTGAGGCCCCACCCGACTGCCTCGTACTGGACATTCCGTTGCGCGAGATGACCGGGCTGGAGGTGATCGCCACCCTCGACGCCGAGCGTCGCGGGGTCCCGATCGTCGTGTGTAGCCAGCGGGATGCGTTTCGGGACGCATTCGAGATCAAGATGTACCCCAAGCTGGAGTATCTGCCCAAACCCGTCGAGATGTCGGAGTTCATCAACGCGGTGGACCACTTCATCGAGCAGAAGCGAGCGGTCACGGGCCGGGTGATCCAGCAGCTGACTCCGCAAGAGCAGGAGGACCTGGACAAGGCGCGTCGAGTCCAGGCCAACCTCCTGCCCAAAGAGACCCCGAAGATCCCCGGTTACGAGCTGGCGACCTATTACCGAGCCTCCCGCGACGTCGGCGGGGATTACTACGACATCTTCCAGCTGAGTGAAGAGCACACCGGCCTGCTCATCGCAGACGTCTCGGGCAAGGGAATCTCCGGCGCGATGGTGATGTGCATGGCGCGTACGGTGTTCCACTCGATCGTGCAGCAGAGCCTCTCTCCCCGCGAAGTCCTGTTACGAGCCAACGGCCTGATCCACCGGGACCTGGCCCAGGGGATGTTTCTCAGTGTGATGTACATGGTGCTCGACCACCGCACCGGACGTGTGAGCTTTTGCTGCGCGGGGCACGAACCCGCACTGATGTACACCAGGTCGTTTGGATTCGCTTCGTTCACCACCCCGTCCGGAATCGCGCTCGGCCTGGTTGGCAATGAGATCTACGAGCGATCCCTGATCGAAGAGAAATTCGAGCTGCGCAAGGGCGACCAGGTGCTGATGTACACCGACGGCGTGATCGAGGCGATGAATCCGAAGCACGTGGAATTTGGTGGACAGCGCCTGACCCAGCTGGTCAATCAAAACCAGCAGCTGACCACCCAGCTGCTGCTAGAACTGATCTTGACAGAGGTCAAGGTCCATCAGGACGGCGAGCCACAGTACGACGACATAACGCTGGTCGGACTCAAGATGCTCTGATCGCAGCACCTCATCTCCCAGAAAGCTCGATTACGGAAGGAGACACCAGCGTGGCCAGCGCGCACCTCCCAGTGGCCTGGATATCCAGTACGCTGTCGACCCACCGATGCCATGCAGCGCACTGCGAAGGGGCCGGGCCAGTGAGGCCTGTGTGCTCCCGGAATTTGTCAGCCCCCTGTGTCAGACCCCGTGGAAATGCGTTAACCAGTGACTGGGCCGCGGCGCCCCGTCCTTAGCATTGTGTTTGCGAGTCACACCACCCTGACCTTATGATGGTATTTTTCATGCGTACCTGTGCATTTCTGATGTTGACCGCCTTGCTGGCTGTCCCGCCCCTCCAGGCACAGCCCCGCCCCACAGGCAAGGCAAAGAAGTTCGCGCACCTCGAGCAGGTGGCCGCCAGAAAACACCTCAAGGTCCTACACATCCCGATCGAAGGCGAGATGAGCGACGCGACGACCGCGCTGATCCGCCGGGGCGCCCAAGAAACTCGGGCTCAAAAGATGGACGTTGTGCTGCTGGACATCCACACACCCGGGGGCAGCCTGATGGCGACCCAGCTGATGTGCAGCGAGATGACCAAGCTCTCTGACAGCGGGGTTCTGACGATCGCCTATGTGCGCCACAGCGCCTGGAGCGCCGGCGCACTGCTCGCGCTCTCGTGCGAGTTCATCGTGATGCACGGCAGTGGATCTATCGGCTCGGCCAAACCATTCCTCATGGGCCAAGGCCAGAGCTCCGAGTCGATGGATGAGAAGCTCAACTCGGCGGTGAGGGCCGACTTCCGCGCGATTGCCCAGCGAATGGGCCACTCCCCGACTCTCGCGATGGCGATGGTCGACCAGGCGCTGCAGGTTTATGAGGTGACCGTCGACGGGCGTAAGCGCTATCTCACCGCCGACCAGATCGACGAGATCCACCATGCCAAGGATGTCACGCAGGGCCCGGTCGTCTGCCGCAAGGGGCAGCTACTCAACCTGACTGCGCAAGAGGCGCTCAACTACCAACTGGCTGCAACGGTGGCGGACAGTCCCGAGGCACTGTTGAAGCAGTGGGGATTGCACGCCGACCAGCAGCGAACGCTCCGGGCAAGCTGGTCGGAGCATCTCGCCGGCTGGCTCTCCTCCGGCTTCGTCGTGATGTTGCTGCTGGTCATCGGGGGACTGGGGATCTATCTGGAGATGTCCAGCCCGGGCTTCGGCTTCCCCGGCTTGATTGGTCTGACCTGCATTGTGCTGCTGCTGTTCGGCAAGTACCTCGCCGGACTGGCCCAGGTGGCCGACATCCTGCTGATCCTGACTGGAATCCTCCTCCTGGCCGTGGAGGTCCTGGTGATCCCCGGATTCGGCGTGGCCGGGATTTCTGGGCTGCTCTGCCTGGCCCTGGGGCTGATCCTCTCACTGCAGAGCTTCGCACTGCCGCAGAACGAGTTACAGAGCGAGATACTGCAGCGCAACGCCGTGGTGGTCCTCGCCTCACTGGGATTCGTGCTGACCGGCATGTTCGTGATGATCCGCTTCCTGTCCCTGGCGCCAGGCTTCAACCGGCTGATCCACTCCGCGGTGCAGGACGAAACCTACATCGTCGCTGAGCCCGAGCTAGCAGAGCTGAATGGAAAGATCGGCACCACCTCCACCAAGTTGCGTCCCTCCGGCAAGGCCAAGATCGGCGGACAGCATGTCGACGTGATCTCCAACGGAGAATTCATCGAGTCCGGAGCGTCGATTCGGGTGGTCTCGGTCAAGGGAGCCATCGTCACGGTGGAGCAGGCCTGATGGATCTACTCGCGCTGCTGGCACCACCAGACCCCCTGCTGCTGACTCAGGTCAGCGTCGTCATGATCATCCTCACCTTCACCTGCGGGATGGCGCTGATCCTGCTCGAGATATTCGTACCCGGCATGGTCATCGGATTGATCGGCACAGGACTGCTCGTCTCGTCCATCTACTGGGCATTCAGCGAATACAGCCCCTTGTTCGGCGGTACGTTGGTCGGGATCTGCATGGTCCTCGCCCCGATAGCCTTCTTCTGGGGGCTCAATCGCCTCAGCCACAAGCAAACAATGGAGGTCGAGGAGGGATACGTCTCGACCAGCACGGATCTGACCCCGCTGATCGGCTTGACTGGAACCGCAACCAGCCCACTGCGACCGTCCGGCAAGGGAGAGATCAAGGGCCAGACGATGGACCTGATCAGCGAAGGCCCCTTCATCTCGCCCGGCGCGAGATTCGAGGTCGTCAGCGTCAACGGGGTCTATCTGGTGGTGCGGGAGGTCCAGGCGACCGACGCCTGAACTAACCCGCTCCCGATCAATTATTGGGGTATAATCTCGGCTCTGACCAAGAGAAGAGGGGGGTATAGGATGCACAACAGCTTGATCTGGACGACACTGGCCGCCGACGATCCATCGCCTACCGCGGTGATCACCATCGTCGTCGGACTCGGACTTCTAATGCTGACGGCCATCGTGCTGATCAAATACGGCAACCTCTGGCTGCAGGCCTGGGTTTCCGGCGCGCCGATCAGTATCGTCGAGTTGGTTGGGATGACTTTCCGCAAGGTCAACGCAGGAGTCATCGTCAACTCGCGCATCATGGGGATCAAGGCCGGGGTGCATCTGGAGACCGCCGACCTCGAAGCCCACTACATGGCCGGCGGCTCGGTGAACACCGTCATACGGGCGCTGATCGCCGCCAAGAAGGCCGGAAGTGTGGACCTGACCTGGACCCAGGCGGCCGCGATCGACCTGGCGGGCCGTGACGTGCTGGATGCAGTGCGCACGTCGGTCAACCCACGGGTGATCGATTGCCCCGCCCCGGGGGGAGGCCGCGCGACGATCGACGCGATTGCCAAAGATGGCATCCAGCTGCGAGCCAAGGCACGAGTCACGGTGCGAGCCAACATCAAGCGACTGGTCGGCGGCGCCACGGAAGAGACGATCATCGCCCGCGTCGGTGAGGGCATCGTCACCACGATCGGCTCCTCCGATACCCACAAGCAGGTGCTCGCCGACCCGGACCTGATCAGCCAGTGCCTGCAGGGCAAGGGACTGGACTCCGGCACCGCCTTCGAGATCCTCTCGATCGACATAGCCGACATCGACGTCGGTGACAACATCGGCGCCCGCCTGCAGGCCGACCAGGCCGAGGCGGACAAGCGCATCGCCCAGGCCAAGGCCGAAGAGCGCCGGGCGATGGCGGTCGCGATGGAACAGGAAAACTTGGCGCGTATCCAGGAAAACCGGGCCAAGGTGGTGCTGGCCGAGGCCGAGGTGCCGAAGGCGATGGCCGAGGCGTTCCGTACCGGCAACCTGGGCATCATGGACTACTACCGCATGAAGAACATCCAGGCCGACACCAAGATGCGCGACTCGCTCTCCGGAAACAGCTAGAACGATGGAGGTGTTCGTGTTCCTCCTGCTGGCTTTCATCACCTGGATCGTGACCTCTGGGGCCAAGACGATCCAGGAGCTGATGAGGCAAGCTCAATCGCCCCCGTCAGACCGCACCCAGCAGCGGCGAGCATTACGGGAGCACTTGCGGCAGGGACTGCGGGAGCAGCAGGGACTGCCCACGATCAGGCGGGAGCAGCGCTCCGCTGCGCAGCAACCCGTGGGTCAGCAGCAGCAGCGACCCCGCAAGCCGGCGCAGAGACGTCAACCGGAGGCCGATCTCCCCGTGCTGACGCCTGCCCGCCAGTCGATCGCCGAGCACGTGCAAGAGTCCATCATCGACCACGTGCAAGAAGACATCGTCGACCACGTGCAGGAAGACATCATCGGCCATGTCCGCTCACACATCGTCAACGAGGTGGAAGAAGACATTGCCGGGCACGCCACGCAGATCGGCTCGAAGCAACTCGGAAAAGTGAGACCCACGCAGGCTCCGCAACTCGCCAGCGGGGTACAGCCAGCCAAGCGCAAGAAAAGGCGCAAGAAAAGGCGCAAGAAACCCGTGAAGGCCAGCCTACCCCGTGCCGAATCGGCACAGGCGCGACCGAACCTGCGCCAGATGATCCTGGGCGCAGAGATCCTCGGACCACCACGCAGCCTGCGCCCCTACAGCCAAGAAGACACCTAGCAGACCGCGGAGACGCACGACCGTAGGGCTCGTGTCGCGCGTGGGCCCAGCTACTCTTTGTCCTTGCGCCGCAGCCGAAGACGGGACGTGCGTCCCTGACTGCGCCGACTCGACCGGCGGCTGGTTTCGCTGCGCGCGCGCCCCTCCCGGCGGCGAGTCTCCGCCCGCTTACCATCGACACGCGACTGGCGCCGGCCGCCTTCGCGACGACCTGACCGGCGGATGCCGCTGCGCTCACGCTCCGGCTCCTCCCCCGAGAACAGGGTCTTCTTCACCGAGTCGGGCTCGAACTGCAGCGCCTGATGGCCCTCGACGACCGCCTCGAGATCCTCGATCAGTTCCCGAGGACTCTGGTAGCGAATCTCCCGCTCCTTGGCCATCATCTTCTCGATGAAGTAGTGCATGTGGTGCGAGATCATCCCCGACTTGGTCTTGTCGGATGACAGGCCCTCGAGCACTTGCTTGGCCATCACCTCCATCCCGTCAGCCCCGCTGAACGGCACCTCACCGATGACCAGGTGATAGAGGGTAGCCCCCATCGAGTAGATATCGCTGCGGATGTCGACGTCACTGCGACCTCGCGCCTGCTCCGGAGAGATGTACTGCACCGTACCGCAGGTGATCCCCTCCTCGCCTTCGCCCGCCGAATCCGCCCCCTTGGCAAACCCCAGATCACAGAGCTTGATCTGCCCCGAACTGGTCATCAACATGTTGTCTGGCTTGATGTCACGGTGGGTGATGCCCTTGCTGCCGAGGTACTCGAGACACCGGGCGACCTGCAGGATGACGTGCAGCGCCATCTCCTCGGAAAGCCGGCCCTCCTCGTCGATCATCTCCTGCACCGACGGCCCGTCGACATGTTCGAGCGCCATGTAGTAGTAGCCGCTCGACTGCCCGTAGTCGGAACCCTGCACCAGGTTTTCGTGCTGCAGCTCGTACATCAGCTTGGCCTCGTTGAGGAACCCCTCCACGAAGCGCTTGTTGCCATAGTGATGCGGAAAGAGAATCTTCAGTGCGGCCAGGTCACGCAATTCACTGGTCCTGGCCTGGTAGACGGTCGCCATGCCGCCCTGACCGATCTTTCGGCTGATCAGATAACCTTCGATCGCCTTGCGACCTTGGGGGGTGGACAGGTCGAGCGAAACCCCCTCACCCGTCTGTAGAAAGTGAAGCTGGTGCTTGTCGAGCAGCTTCTTCTTCTCGAAGATCCGGATCAGCGAGATCTCTTTGCCTCGCTCAGCCAAGGTCCTCTGGATGTCCATACACTGCTGGACCAAGTCCTGGGTGAGAAACTGGTTCTGGACCGCTTTCACGGCCAAGATCATCTCTTCTCTGGAGGCCAAGCGCGTCGACTCCTTATGGTGGGTCCGCGGAGACCGCGGTCTGGGAACTCCTGAGCTGAATCAGTTGATTGTAACAAAATCAGCGAACTCGATCAATGTGGCAGTTATACTGCCCTCTGATGGCACATCCGCCGGAGGATTTGGCGGCGCAAAACGAGCAACTCCGCGCCGAGCTAGACGAAGCATCCAGGCAGATCGAAAGGCTGCAGACGATACGCAGCGACGTTCTCAGCCGGCTCAGTCACGAGATCAAAACGCCGCTAACCGCCATTCTCGGCTTTTCCGAGGTCCTGCTGGAGGCCGAATTATACGAGATGGCCGACATCAAGGACTTCGCTCTCGAGATTCACGAGAAGGCGCGGCTGATGCACCTGATCTCGGAAGATCTGATCAGCCTGGCGCGCATGGAAGCCGGGATGATGACCTACGACCTGCGGATGACCGAGGTCGGCCCACTGCTCGAAGGCGTGGCTAGCGAGTTCCGCGAGGAGTGTCGCCTGCGAGGGCTAGAGGTGATACTCCAGCTCCAGCCGAGTTGCCCGCTGCCGATCGACCAGGAGAAGCTGCACCAGGTACTGTGTAACCTCCTGCGCAACGCGATGGACGCCACTCCAAAGGGGGGACAGATCAGCATCCTGACCGAGGAGGATCTGGAGGAGTGTCGGATTATCATTCGGGACACGGGCTGCGGCATCGAGGCCGACGAGATCAACCAGATCTTCGAGAAGTTCACCCAGATCGAGGATATCCTGCACCACCAAGAGGGGCTGGGCCTCGGCCTGGCCCTCTCGGAACGGATCATCGAGGACGGACATGGCGGCCGGATCATCGCCCACAGCGACGGCAAGGGAAAGGGAGCCGAGTTCGTCGTCCATCTTTCCCGAGATGCCAGCGCACCCGAAAGCTGAGAGGCGACCGGGCTCCCGACCGCCGCGAAGCTCCGTCAATGACCCTTCTCGGGCACCGGCTGGAACGCCTCGAGCGGGACCTGAAAGATCTCCCACTGTTCGTTGGCGAAACGCAGTGTCGTGGCGTTCTCCCAGCAAATCGCCTCCGCCTGCTTGGTCCGCGTCTGATACGGCAGCTTGATCCGCCGAGCTCTGCTAGAGAGCCAGCGGTCCCCCTCCACAGGTCGCTCGAAGATCCAGATCTCTGTCTGTGTGAGCACCGCGAGCCGCTTACCGTCAGGCGACAGGTCGGCCCCCGTCGGCCAGACGCCAATCGACGGGTGGGTGTCGACCAGCGTGAGCACGTTCTCACGATCGGTGTGAGTCGTGTCCAGCCGATACAGCCTGGTGCCGACCTCCGCCCGATGGAGTTGTCCTGCAACCCGATGCTTGGTCAGCAGATATGGCTTGCCGTCGAAAATGAAGATCGACTCGCAGTCGAAATGCCATTTTTCGGCAGGGTATCGTTTCTGCTCCGGATAGCGCACCGGCCACCAGGTCAAGATCCGCGCACGGGAGGAAGCGCGTGGGTTGGGCTCGTTCAGAACATAGATCCCAAGATCTCGGCGGCCATTGCCATTGTTGCCCAGGTCGGCAATATAGAGCTTGCCGTCGGCCAGCGCGATGTCCTCCCAGTCGTAGTTGGCCGCCAGTGAGATGCGATGGCCGGGCCAGAGCTTCTTGCCTGCGGCAAACACCTCGCCGTAGTACTCCCTCACCTTCCAGGGCGGAATGATGATCTGGCCCTTGCCAGTGATCGGAAATATTCGCGCCTCGTCTCCGCTGTCGTTGTGAACCCAGTAGACATCGGGGTAGGTGCGACTCTTGACGATTCCACTGATCTCACCGGCTGGCTGATACGCCACCCGAGCGACCCGCTTGATCGGATCCTGCGCCTGCCGCTGAGCGCTCGCCATCGGAGAAAGGGCCAGACCGACGCCCAGGAGGATGAAGACGTTTCTCATCTCGGGATGATATCATCCATCCGTGAAAATCGGCTGGCTGTTCGAACACCCCACCCTCTCGGGCGGCGAGCGCTCGGCATTGGAGATGCTCACCCGGCTAGCCCCCCCCTACGAGCCAGTCGCCTTGAGCCCAGCCGAGGGACCGCTGGCTACAGCTCTCGCCCAGCGAGGCGTGCCTCATCTGCCCCACACGATCAACCGGCGGAAAGCCGATATCGAGACGCTCGTCGACCAGCTGAACGCAAAGGCGACAGCGCACGGACTCGACTTGCTGCACGCCAACACGCTCTCCACGGCAGATCTCGCCGGACTGGCCAGAGTACGCTCTGTGGGCCACATTCGAGAAATCGGGCGCTTGTCCGCCGCGCGAGCCGCCCGCCTGGCCGCCAACGAACGACTGCTCGCGGTCAGTAATGCAGTTGCACAGAACCTGATCGCACAGGGGGTCCCTTCGGCCAAAGTACAGACCTGCTACAACGGCATCGATCTGTCCCTTTGGGACCCGACCCGCTGGACCGATGCAGGCCGAACCCTGCGCAAGGGGCTCGGCGAGCGTCGACTGATACTCAGCGTCGGGCAGCTGGGCATGCGGAAGGGACAGGACCTCTTGGTGAAAGCGTTCGAGCAGATCGCATCGCCGGCCGAACTCTGGATCGTCGGGGAGCGCTGGTCCACCAAACAAGAGTCGATCGACTTCGAGCAGGAACTGCGTGCGCGCGCTGCTGGATCATCCCAGCCGGTACGCTTTCTGGGCTACCGCGAGGACATACCCGCGCTTCTCGCGGCAGCTGACCTGGTCGTCCACCCGGCGCGTCAGGAGCCTCTCGGGCGAGTGATCATGGAGGCGATGGCGATGGATCGTCCGATCGTCGCCACCGCGGTAGGCGGCACACCCGAGATGCTTCCGGCCGACGTACTGATTCCACCGGATGACGTGCCGGCGCTGGTCTGCGCCCTTGCCGATCCACCGCAGCGAGGATTCCGCGCACGGTGCCGCGAACGATTCTGTTCCGAGCGCGCGCTGAACTGTCTACTCACCGTGTACGCTGAACTGGCCAAGGTGTAGACTGACGGCCAATGCACATCGGCTACACCCAGATCCTCGACCGCACATACCCTGGACCCCAGGGGCCACAGGCTCTCGCGACACGCCTGATCAACATCACCGAGGGGGTAATCGAAGGCTTTGGGCGGTTCATCCGCGAGCACCCACACCCGATGCCTGTCACGGTTGTCAGCGACCCCAACACCCACCAGGCCGCCGGAAAGGCCCTGATGGCCTCCTTGACCCATGCCGAGGTTGAAACCTGCGAGGTCCTGCTCCCCGATCCCGAGCCGAAGGCGGACGACCACACCCTGCGCGACCTGCAAAGTCTGATCCCCGACGAGACAGCCTTCCTCATCGCCTGCGGGAGCGGCACGATCAACGACCTGGTCAAGATGGCGGCCTTCGAGCGCGGGCTGCGCTACGGCGTGGTGCCCACGGCGGCTTCGATGAACGGCTATACCTCGACGATCTCGGCGTTGACGGTCGAGGGAGTCAAGCGAACCTTGCCCGCCCAGCCGCCGGCCTGGGTGGCAGCCGACCTGGGGGTGGTGCGCGCCGCTCCACCCGAGATGGCCGGCGCGGGCTTCGCGGACCTGCTCTCGAAGACCACGGCGATGGCGGACTGGGCCATCTCGCACACGGTACTCGGCGGCTGGTTCAGCACGACGCCACACGAGCTGGTCGAGTTGGCATTCGACACGGTGCTCAAGAAGGCCGGCGGCGTCGGCGCGGCCAAACCCGCCGCGATCAGCGCACTGACGCACGCCCTCGTCCTCTCTGGCCTTTCGATGGCAGTCGCCGGCAGCTCGGGCCCGGCCTCGGGCGGTGAGCACCTGATCTCACACTACTGGGACATGACCGCCAAGACCGCCGGACGAAAACCGGCATTACACGGCTGCCAGGTGGCCATCGGTACACTGGTCAGCGCCACACTGCACGAGAAGCTGCGCGCGCACCGCCCCAGGCCCGTGACGGCCCCGGACCGCGAGCAATGGCTAGCAGAAGTAGCCGCCCAGTTCGCAGGCGCTCAGGCCGACCAGGTCGTACAGCAGGCCTCCCGTGTCTATCGGGACCAGCAAGCCGCCAACAAGCAAACGGCCAAGCTCGAGCGCATCTGGGACAGCTGCCTGTCCGCAGCGGAGAGGTATCTGGAGCCCGCCTGGAAACTACAGGAATATCTGACAGCTGCCGGCGCACCGACACGGATCTCCCAGATCGGAGTTTCTGCTGACGAGATGCGAGCAGCCTTGCTACACGGCCGCGCGATCCGCGATCGCTACACCGTGCTGCACCTGGCGGCCGACGCAGGCCTGCTCGAGTTACTGGCGGACGAGGTGCTGTCGGACAGTGGCGTGCTGGCATAGGCCCGGCTGAACCGGACGAGCACCTCCGACACGCCTGCGGGAGGCCATTT
>CAZANL010000004.1:0-8573 GCA_964486115.1 uncultured Planctomycetota bacterium | reverse complement strand
CATTTGGCGGGATTTCCAGCCGTTTCCACCAGGGCCAAGTTCCCTGGCGCGACGATCCCAGGTAGAATGGCTAAATGGTTAGCGAAGCGCAGCTCGCACGCTGGTGGGAGACCAAGGATGACGGCCGGATCCTGTGTACACTCTGCCCGCGGTACTGCCAAATCGGCGAAGACCAGTACGGCTTCTGCTTCATCCGACAGAACCATGGCGGCAAGCTCTACAATCTGGGTTACGGCCGGTCAACCGGTTTTGCAGTCGACCCTATCGAGAAGAAACCGCTCAACCACTTTCTCCCCGGCGGCACTGCGCTCTCCTTTGGCACAGCGGGCTGCAATCTGGGCTGCCGCTTCTGTCAGAACTGGAGCATCTCGAAGGCCAAGCTGGACGACCGCCGCAGCCGCCTGATCGCTCCCGACGAAGTTGTCGAGCTGGCTCGGCGGGAGGGCTGCGACTCTATCGCTTTCACCTACAACGACCCGACGATCTTCGGTGAGTTCGTCATCGACATCGCTCGCGTGGCACGTGCCACCGGGATCAAATCGATCATGGTCACCGCCGGCTATATCGACGAGAGAGCGCGGGAAGAGATCTACGCCGAGATCGACGCGGCCAATGTCGATCTCAAGGCGTTCACCGAGCAGTTCTATCGCAAGCTCACCTTCAGCCACATCAAGCCGGTGCTCGAGACGATCCGCTGGCTGGTCCACGAGACAGACGTCTGGGTCGAGTTGACCAACCTGCTCATTCCGGAGCACAACGACTCACCGTCCGAGATCGCACAGATGTGCGACTGGATTCTGGCCGAGCTCGGTGATGGCGTACCGATCCACTTCACCGCCTTCCACCCGGATTACAAGCTGACCGACAAACCCCGAACACCACCCCAGACACTGATCCGCGCACGTCAGCAGGCCCTGGAGAAGGGCCTGCGGTACGTCTATGTGGGCAACATCTTCGACGACGAGGGACAGGCCACCTACTGTGGCGCCTGCAACGCGCGGGTGATCGACCGCAGCTGGCACGCCGTCACACTCTTTCGCCTGGACGCAGAAGGCTGCTGTCCCGACTGCGGCCATCAGATCCCAGGGCGGTTCAAGGGGGCCCCGGGGCTGTCCCACGGGCGGCGGCGAGCAACCCACCTATAGCGAGCAGCCACCTTGAAGGCCCCTGAAGCCGAATCTAGACCTCCAGCGCCCGCAATTCCGCCAGGTCGACCCGATTAGCGGCCAGGCTGTCGTAGGACGCTGGATGACAGGTCACCAGCAATATCTGCAGTCGCTCGGCAGCCCGCGCGACGCGGGGCAGCATGCGGGCCATTCGCTCGGCATCGCTGTGGACCAGGGTGTCGTCGAGAATCACCAGCTGCGGCTCTCGCGTCGAGAGCAACTCGCCCAGGTTGAGGCGAATCAGCGTCACGAGCTGGATCCAGGTCCCGTGAGAGAGCGCCACCGGTCCCACCGGCACTCCCCGCTCCACCTCCAGACCGTCCAAACCCAGATCCCGATCGAAGGCCAGGCGACGCAGCGGCTGCCCTAGATCAGCCAGATCCGCGATCACGTTCTCAGCGATCGGGTCCAGCACCGACTCGATGCTAGCCTCACGCTCTTCCAGGTAACGCCGGTAAAGGAGCCTCAGCCCGTCTGCCCGCAACGTCTCCCGCTCGAGCCGCCGCTCGATCTCGTGCATCCGCGCCTCCAGCGCTGGCAGCTGCTCAGCTGCCTCATCCTCGCTGATCGTGGCGAGCGCCCCCCGCAAACGGTTGACCTCGGCCTCGCGCGCGGCGATCTCAGACTGCTTGGCGGCAATCGACCGGTCCAGCTCCGCCACTCGGCGATTTGGGATCCCCTCGACCTGCTCCCGCGCCTCCTCCAGTTCTTGGCGCAGCCGCTCTGCGGCCGCCAGCTGCCCCTGAGCTGCCGTCACGGCCTCCTGCCGCTCCACGTCGCTCAGCCCATCCCCCGTGAGTCGCTCCAGCTCAGTACCCAGCTGGCTCGATGCACGCTCTGCCGCGCAGACCTGCGCGCGCAGTGCCGAGACGTCAGCCGCCACCCCCGCAAGTGCCTCCGCGGAATCGCCATGCGCCTTGTCTGCCTCGTCGAATTCCCGCTCGGCGCAACTCACGTCCTCGGCCGTCACCCCGGGGTCGAGCGGCAGGGCGGACGCCTTGCTCTCGGGCAGTCGGACCATCTCGCCCTGCAGACGAACCAACTCCTCGTTGAGCGCCAGTGGCCCACCTGGAGTCAGTCCGCGCAGTTCGGCCTCCAGCTGGTCGATCTCCCGGGATAGCACCTGGTGCCGCTCCACCGCCTCCATCAGTTCTTCGGGGGTTCGTCCACCGTACTGCAGCGCCAGTGTCGCCAGCTGATCCCGCTCCGCGGTCGACACCTCCACCCGCCCCACACCAGGCAAGATCAACTCGGCCCGACCCGAGGGGCGAAGTTCGTGTTGCTGGTCCGGCTCGAGCATCACCTCACGGACCTCCCCATCCACATCGCAACTCAACGTCATCCGCGAATCGGCGGTGAAGGTCAGCCTGATCGCCGCCAGCGCGGTCAGCTCGGACAGGCGCTGACGCACTTCCGCGGGGGGGACGTGCAGCAGCTCCCGCTCATGGCGCCTGGCTTGCAGCCATGCGCTCAACTCGGACGTCCGCTCGATACGCCCCGAGAGGGAGCGCATCCGCTCCTCCATGGATCGACGCTCTCCGCGAACCTCCGTCTCCCGCAGCTGATCGCGGATCAGCCCCCAGCGTCGACGCAGCCTGATGGCCCGCTCTCGGCTGGTCTCGACCAGCGCCTGCTGGCGGACCTGTTCGGACTCTCCCGACACCAGAGAGGCCTGCAGCCGGACAAGCTGGGCCCCGGTCTCGGCAACGGTCGCACGACGCTGCCCGATGGCCCTGGCGCGCTCCGAGAGCTCACGCCAGTTGGCCGCCGCCGCCTCGTAGGCCAGGTCCGCCTCACGGCGGCGCTGGCGATGGGTCTCTGCCTGCGAAAGCACCTGCGCCGCCTGTTCGTGCTCGCTGCACAAGCGCACCAGCACGGTTCGCGCTTCGGCCACAGCCTGCTCCACGAACGCCAGGCGCTCGCGACGACCGGCCCAATCGTCCAGCAGCCCGGAGAGGCTCTCCCGCCGCGCCGTGAGCTGGATCAGCTCGGACCTCAGCTGGGACGGCCCAGCACTCTTGCGAAGGGAGCCATTGGCCCGGAAGGTTGCCTGATAGGCGGCCTCGATCCTCTCAGCGACCCGGCGCGAGGCGGGCGACTCGAGAAGCTGACCCGCCGACTGGCGCAGCGCATAGCCCGTCTCGCCCGTCAGCGTCGGGGGCATCCCGACGTCGCCCTGGAGAGCCCAGAGCAACTGGCTGATACCCCGATCGCGAGGTCTGCTCGCACCGCTCTTGCTGCCAGGCGCCTCGAGCAACTCGAGGATCGCTCGATCTGCCTGCTTTCCTTCGGCGAGCAACCGCCAGCCGGAAGGCTGTTGCCGCTCGAGCTGGCACGAGGGCTCATCGAGGAACTGCTTGTGCAGCCGGTAGATCTCGCCCTGGGTCTCGAACTCAAGTGTCACTGCAGGAGCTAGACAGGTCCCCCACGGGCGAACCGTCAGCAACTCCGCAGCGCGGCTGTCATGACGATCGAACAGTCCCCGACAGATCGCGCCGACGAGGCTCGATTTGCCGGAGCCATTGGGCCCATGGAGCAGGTTGGCACCGGGCTCCAGTGCAACGCCAAAACTCTCGAGCGCGCCCCAGTGTCTGACCTGGATCGAGCGGAGGATCACGCGTGAACCTGCTCGTAGTAGAGCTGCAGCGCAGCACCGGCAACACGCGAGTCGAGCGTCCCGTCGTTGAGCTCCGACGCGATGCGCTCGACGGCCCGCCCCAGTGGCCCCTCGGAAGCCAACATGGCGATCTCATTCGGGGTGGGCCGCAACAGCAGCCCATCTCGAACGGTGCGGAAATGGCGGAAGCGGGAACATGCCGCCTGCTCTAACGCCTCGAGTCGGCTGAGCGCCTCGAGTGTCGGGGCACCAGACAGTCGCAATTCGAGGATCACCGACTCGGGACAGTCGATGCGGTCCAGCTCGCGCTGAAGAACATCCAGGTCCTCGCTCAGCTCGACACCAGCCTCGCGCTGCCGCCAATCGGTCCTGGCAAACCGTACCTGATCGACCTGCGGCAGATCCCCGGGCTCGGGGATCTCCACGACCAGAACCAGGCCGCTGCTGCGCTCCCCGAAGCGAGTCGGCTCAGGGGTCCCCGAATAGGCCACCCTCGGCGAGTGAAGCAACGTGGAGTGCCAGTCGCCCAGCGCGAGGTAGTCCAGTGCACCAATGGCAGGCCGGTCGAGTCTGATCGGGTGATTGCCCGCCTGCCCGCCGACCGGTAATGCACCGTGAGCCAACCCCAGATGAATCCAGCCCTCCGGCTGTGTCTGCGGAAGATGAGCCGTGGGATCAGCGGTCCCATGGGCCGCCCTCAGTGGACAGGGATGGATCATCGTCCGCAGGTCTTCGAGCCGGATCGGCTCGCTGCCACACACGTGAACATTGGCCGGAGCGTCCGCCCATTCCGTACGAGACCAGATACCCCCGGGCTCCAGCGGATCATGATTGCCCGCCAGCAAGAAGACAGGGATCGGGGCCATCCGTCCCAAGGCAGCGCAGACCTCGCGGATCCGTGCGCCGCCCACGCGAGGACTGTCGAAGACATCGCCAGCGACGAGCACCAGGTCGAGGCCTCGACGCACCGCCATGTCGGCCAGTCGCTCCACCATCGCAAAGCGCATCTCCGCCAGCCAGTCGGCGGCCTCGGCATGGCCCGGGAAGCCCATGCCCAGCTGCCAGTCCGCAGTGTGCAGAAACCTAACCATATTCTGGTCTTGGATCAGACCCGACGATCACCTCAGAGAAGGAGCACCTACACCAAATATGGTACCGGCGTGGTGCGACTTCTCCATATAGCCCGATCGGAGGGTCCTGTCAAGGCAACCAGAATGGGCTCGCTTTTTCGAGGGATTATTTCTGCTGGAAAATGCGTACTATCGACAGAGAATGAGGTGTATTCGGGGATCGCGTCCCGCGATCATCTATCCCATTGGTTTCGGAGGCTCGCATGGGTCTGAACGCGTTTTCACATCGCCTTTCGTACATCCCGACGGCCATGCTGGCCTTCACACTGCTGCTCACGCCAGCCAACGCTCAAGAGGTCCGGCAGCAGCGCCTCAAGGGTGTGACCATCAAGAAGATGGGAAGCGGCCCCTTTTTCCTGACCGATATTGCGGATCCCAAAGACGGAACCCAGAGGCTGTTCCTGACAACGCAAAAAGGCAAGATCTACATCTACGACACCAAGAACAACACGTACGACCGCAAGCCGTTCTTGGACATCTCCGCCCGAGTGGTGATGAAGTACGATATGGGGCTGCTGTCGATCGCATTTCATCCCGACTGGAAGAACAACGGTAAGTTCTATTGCTTCTATTCGGGCAAGGGCAAAACGGCCAAGGGGCACGGGTTCGTGGCTCGCGTCTCGGAATTCCAGGCCGCCGGCGGCAAGCAAGGAGCCGCGGGCAGCGAGCGGGAGTTGCTGGTCTTCCCGAGCCATATCGCCTGCCGACGAGGCGGAGCTCTGGTCTTCGGCAAAGACGGCATGCTCTACATCGGCATCGGTGACTCGGCCGGCAAGCGGATGAAGGGCGCTGCCTCCGGCATCGTGGCGCAACAAAAAGAGTCGATCCTGGGCAAGATCCTTCGCATCGACGTCGACAACAAGGGGGACAAAACACCGTATGCCATCCCGCCCGGCAACCCGTTCAAGGGAGGCGGAAAGGCCCGCTCCGAGATCTGGGCCTACGGTCTGCGTAACCCCTGGCGGATCAGCTTCGATTCCGCCGGGAAAATGTGGGTCGGAGACAACGGGGAGGACACCCGCGAAGAGATCAACATCATCATCAAGGGGGGCAACTACGGATGGCCCTGGCGCGAAGGCACGATCCAGTTCCCTGGCCTGACCCCCGATGAAAAGAAAAATGTGCCGAACCAGACCTTTCGCGAACCGATATTCGATTACAAGAACCTCCCGCCCCGGACCCGGGCATACGCGATCATCGGCGGACACAAGTACGAGGGAACGCTGGTCGAGGCACTCAAGGGCGTCTATGTCTACGCCGACCACGGCATCAAGACGGTCTTCGGCATCCGGTACGACATTCAAAAGCAGCAGGTCACGGCCGATTACCTGATCCAGAAGATGAAGGTTGCGCCGACCTCCTTCTGCCGGGACGCTCAGGGCGAGCTCTGGTTTGTGAGCTATGCACCTGGCGGCGTCTATAAACTTGTCAAGAATTAGCAGCCTGGGGCTGCTGGTCGTCGCCCTGACGGCAGTCGGCTGTCCGGGCGACCAGGCCGGACGTCACTGTTCGGCGGTGATCAGCCCAGCCCCGCGACCCACTGGCGAAGCGCTCTTCCTGACACACTGCGCGCGCTGCCACGGTGAGAGCGGCGACGGTCACGGTCCCGCCGCTGCCTCGCTGAAGACCCAGCCCCGGCCTTTCTCGTCGGGCATCTTCAAGTTCACATCCACAGCAGGGATGCCCTCCGACCCAGATCTGTTCCAGACCCTGACGATGGGCATCGCCGGCACACAGATGACGTCATTCAGCAAGCTCGACACGGCCTCACGGTGGGCACTCGTTCGGCAGGTCAAGCGATTGACGGTGAACCTGCGACCGGTCGCCGACGAGCACGAAGCTCGACGGCGATTCGGCAACAGCCTCCAAGACGTCATTCGGCGAGAGGGGAAGCTGTTCGCACGAGTCAACCTGTTCGCCCAGAGGGGAACCGGCACACGGGTCGTGGTCCCCCAGCCCCCACCTCTGAGCGAAGCCCTGCTGGCAATCGGCGAGGAGGCCTACATGGGAGAGGGGGGCTGCTTCAACTGCCATGGGTACGAGGGCAACGGCGAGGGTCCGCGAGCGCTCGGCCTGAAGGACGACATCACCAACCAGGCGATCTTGCCGACGGACTTCACCAGGGGGGTGTTCAAGAGAGGCAGCTCCTTGCGGGAGCTCTATCTGCGTGTCACGACCGGGATCCCCGGAACGCCCATGCCGTCGACCGAGCTGACGCCCCGGCAGCGCTGGGGGCTGGCCTATTATCTGCGCACATTCAGCGCAGAGCGGAAATAACGGCCAGCACTCCGCTACTTGTAGGTGTGGAAGTAGCGCACCCCGCCCTGCCCTAGATCGTGCTCCGCACGCCGCATCACCTCGGTGTGGATCGTATCCTTGTAGATCACCAGCTCGAGCTGCTGATCCTGCTGGTAGGCCTCCCGCATCAGGATGTTGAACCGCACCCAAGAGATCTGTCGACCACCGGAGTAGATCTTGTCGTCTCTGAGCACGACGGTGACGATCTGGGGAATGCGCTCCTGTGGCGGCTCCGCGGCGGTGATGCTTTGCATCGCTTTCTTGCCCGCCTGGGAGCTGGCGCCTTGTTCTTCTTGGCCGCAGCGACGCAGCAACAGACCGGCCGCAACAGCCACGGCTGTGACCAAGATCACCGCCCCTCCGATGCGACGCCTCCTGCGTGGTCTGGTCGATTCGTTCTCGCTCATCGCTTCTTCTTTGACGGCAGGGTGTACTCCTGCATGATCCAGCCGCCTCTCTTCAACTCCGCTCGTGCAATCAGCACGTCGCCCCAAATCGAGCGCGGGCTCTGAAAAAATAACACGACCGTGCGCTGGTTGTCAGCCATCTTGGAGATGCCGGTCTCGAGCATCTGGCGTATGCTATCGCTCGTGACGCGTGCACGGATCTCCTGCTTCTTCGGGGTCCGAAGCCTAGCCCAGTGGTCCGGATCGAGCCACAATTCGTAGACCGCGAAGTTGTGATCGAGCACCTGCTTGGCGGCCAAGGTCCGGTGCTTGCCCTCGGTCCTTGCACGCAACCGGGCTTGCAGCTCTTCGTTTCTCTGACGCTGCACATCGATCAGCACGTTGAGCTGGCGCTCGACATCCTTGTCTGCCTGGTAACGCTGGATCGTCTCCTGCTCCCGAGAGGCGACACCGCCAACGAACAGAAACAACAGCAGGAAGATCACGTCCAGCAAGGGCGTCAGATTGACTTTCGAATAGAACTGGTCGATTCCCACCACCGTCAGGAGTCTTCCGTCTCGCCAGGCGCACTGGCCTGATCGGCCTCCGCGACAGAGAGCTTGTCGAGGATCCCCAAGCCACCCTCCCGGATGCAGCGCTCGAGAGCCTGGGTCTGGTTGAGCAGGTGAGCATACTGTGGAACCAAGCGACCCTCGTAGGCCCACTTGAGCAAGATGGTCGCCGTCAACGCCAGAATCGTCGAAATCAGCGCAAGCCAGAGTCCACGATCCACTGCCGCACTGCCCGAGCCGAGGTAACTGGCCAACATAAACCCGACAGCCGTGCCCAGCACACCGCAGAGCGGCAAGATCTCGGTACTGGTCTTTGCCCGCTCGAGGTTGTCCAAGATGACGCGCCCGTCGTCCAGCATGTCCCGCCGAAACTTGAGTAGCTTGCGCGCCTCGCTTCTTCCTGA
>CAZANL010000003.1:21557-29171 GCA_964486115.1 uncultured Planctomycetota bacterium | reverse complement strand
CACGCTCTTGTTTGACGAAGCGCAGGAACGGCGCGTTGGTCAGCCCGGCCAGCAGGAACGGGACGAGCTGGCCGAGTGTCGCGTATTCCGGACGAACGAACCAGTAGAGCGCTGGCGAGATCAAGAACAGACCGGCCAGCACCACGCCCAGGCTGAAATGCCAGGGCAGACAGAGGCGGTCTTGGCTGGAGGACAGCTCGCCGAGCGCCCCGAAGGGGAACCTCCCGAGCAGGTAGCGCGCCATGTCCCGGCTCCGGCGGAAGTGGCTGCCGGTCAGGGTCCGGATGTTGTAGTGCTTCATGTGGGTCACCTGAAGCGCCGCGTCGAAACGGACCGCCGGCCCCTCGGCTGACAGTCGTCGGCCCATGTCGATGTCTTCGATCGTCGCGCAGGTGATCTGCTCGTCGAAGCGGCCCGCACGCTCGAATGGCTCGCGGCGCATCGCGCAGACCGCGGTCAGCAGCGTGCTGGTCAGGGCCGGTGAGCGGCGGCAGATGAAGAACATGTAGTCGTTCTTGTAGACCGAGAAGAAGTTGACGTAGATCGGGTTGCGGGTGAACAGCCCGGTCAGCGCGGCGACCTCGGGGTCCTCGAAGTGGCTGCCAATCACGGCGAAGGTGTCCGGCTGAGGCAGCACATCGTCGTCGAGGAAGACCAGCACATCGTGTTGGGCCAGTGCGGCACCGTGGTTGCGGGCCTTGGCTGGCCCTCCCTGGGGGTCGAGTCGATGCAGCTGGACGCTCGGGAACTCGGCAACGTACTTGCGGGCGTCCTGCGCGCTGCAGTCGTCGACCAGGATGATCTGTGCCGGCTGGGGGTCACTGGCCGTCAGTGCTCGCAGCATCTCGCGCACCAGACGGGGACGCTGCGTGGGGATGATCACGCTCATCGGCAGGGTGGTGCCCGTGGTCTGCGCCGTCGCCGGGCTCAAATAAAGTCTTTCTCGAGTTCCCGACGGCCACCCACGTAGCGCGCTAGCTCGACGAATCCCCGGGTGATGTCTTTCGGTGTGCGCAGCAGGTGCGGGATACGGCGCAGAGCATAGCTGGGCCGCATGTAAAAGCGGCGGTAGAATTCCTTCTCGCGCCTGAAGAAATCCAGCTCCCCATCTCCCGCGTAGGCCATCTTGAAAGGAAACAGGGAGAAGTCGAGATCGCGGGTGACCTCGCTGTAGAGTTCTGTCCCGGGCCAGTATTGCAGCCGCGTCACGATCACATAGTCCAGCCCGGTGCGCAGCGCGAACTGGACCGACTGCTCGAAGTCCTCGTCGGTCTCGCCTGGCGCGCCGACGATGAAGAAGGCGGAGACCTCGATTCTGTGAGACCGGGCGAGCTTGATCTGGCGCTCCATCGTCTCGACACAAGCCCCCTTCTTGTACTGGTCGAGCAGTCGCTGCGATCCGCTCTCGACGCCGCAGTACATCCGCTTACAGCCCGAGCGCTTCATCAATGACAGCCCCTCGTCGTCCAGGCAGTCCAGCCGGGTCAGGCAGGTCCATCGCAGATTCAGCTCGCGGTCGAGCATGCCCTGGCAGATAGCTTTGAGCCGCTCCGGGGCCAGCGTGAAGGTGTCGTCCATGAAGCGAATGTTGCGGATGCCGGCGCCGGCCAGTTCGCTCAACTCATCCAGAATGTTCTCGGCGCTGCGGGTGACGAATTTCTGGCCGTACATTCGCACGCAGTAGGTGCACTGGTAGGGACAGCCCCGCGCCGAGAGCACCGCGGCGATTGGCCGGCCCAGATAGGACTCGCTGTAGTGGTCTAAGTTGATCTGCGAATAGTCGGGAAACGGCAGGTCATCCAGCTCGTTCAGTCGAGCGGCCTTGGGGCCGATGACCACCTGGTCGGCATGGCGGCTGGCCAGGCCGGGAACCGCTCCGGCTTCGGCGGTCCCCGCCAGCACGTCGAGGTACCCGGAAAACGGCAGCTCCGGCTCGTCGCAGAACAGCGCATCCAGCCGTGTGTTGGCCATCACCTCTTCGGGACGCTGGCTCGGCAGATAGCCGAAAGCGGTGACCTGGGTTTCTGGAAAGCGCTGCTTGAGCTGGTCCAGGTAGCCCATGTCCTCGGTGAAGCAGCTGAAACCACTGAGGGCGACGATCAGGTCGGGCGCCAACCCGCCGATTCGGTCGATCACGCCGCCGAGGTCGAGCTCTTCGGCGATCGCGTCGAGGACGATCGCCTGGCCCGCCTTCCAGTGGGTGACGATCGCCGCCAGCCCCATCAACTCGACCGGCGGGACCAGGAAGTTGGGGGCATAGTAGCTGGCGACGAAGCGTCGCTGGAGGCGCCCGGCCTGGTGCGGCAGGTTGAGGCAGAGGACCTTCACGCGGCTCTCTTCGCTGGCCGAGGGACGGCCCCCAGCAGGTCCGCCAGTCCGAGGTCTTCGACGGCCAGGAAGAGCGCTCCCAGCAGCGTGGTCGGCGTCAGAACTACCGTGTGGGCGGTCAGCGCGATCGCCAGAGCCTGTTCCGGCGGCAGTCCGCGGGCGACCAGCATGCCGGTGATCGCTGCCTCATAGACGCCGGCGGCACCCGGGGTGATGGGAAAGGCGAAGACCAGGAAGCTGGCCACCAGCATCGCCAGCGCGTGGCTTCCGCTCCCGGGCAGGCCGAAGGCGATGAGGATCAGATTGAACATGGCCAGCAGCGCGACCCACTCGAGGACCCAGGGAGCCGAGGCGGCCAGGATCCGCCCGCGGGCGGCCCGCATGCCGATTGCCAGCTCGGAGAAGATCTCCCCCATTGCGGAGCCGCCGCCGCTGCGCGGGCCGAGCGAGTAGAGCAGGCCGGCCAGCAGCAGCGCGCTCAGGAGCACCGCGCCTCCGGTGAGGATCTGTGGAGTCAGCTGGGTCGTCCAGGCCAGGGCGCCGAGCAACATCAGCAGCATGCAGACGTCCAGGCAGCGCTCGATGGCGATCGTGCCCAGGATCTGGCTGCGGGGCAGACCGCTGTGTCGGCCGATCAGGTGGGCCCGGACCAGCTCGTCGAGGCGTAGGGGCAGCACGTCGGTGGTCATTGCGCCGATGACGGTTGCTCGCAGGACCGGAAGGTAGCGGACCTGGCCGGAGCCGCCGAGGAGCACGCGCCATTTCAGCGCGCGTAAACCGAAGGCCAGCAAGTCGACCAGGCAGGCCAGCACCAGCCAGCCGAGAGCCAGTCCGGAGAGGGCCTTGAGCAAGGCGTCTCGGTCGATCTGACGTCCGACCAGCGCCAGCGCCGCCAGGCCCAGTACGGTGCCGGCCAGCAACCGGGGCCAGGATAGCGTCGGCGCCTGGGTGTCGGAGGGTGAATCAGCCACGACCGGTCATGTTAACAACCCGCCGTGAGGGTCGCAACCGGGTGTGAGTCGGCCTGACGCGCGCGGGTCGCGTGGTGTGCTCTGGTCCACGCCCCGGTGGCTCGGCACGAATGTCGATCCGGCGTCGTCAGTCGCCCAGCCGCTTGCGGGCCCAGACCTGGGCACGTGGGTCGCGCGGGTTCTTCGAGACCTGGCGAAGTATCTTGCGGGCCTCGGTCCTTCGATCGAGCGCCAGGGCCAGCTCCAGGGCGACCTGTCGTGCGGCGACCGGGCCCTGCTGGAGCAGCAGCAGCATCAAATCGCCGAGCTGTTTCTCGTGTGGGGGCAGCAACCGCTTTTCGAGCTCGTGGATCGCGCGGGTGGCCGCGTATGTACCGGGCCTGCGATCCAGCAGCTGGATGCGCTGTAGCAGCTCGGGCAGGGCAGTCTGGCCAGCGCTGACCAGGCCGGCGATCGCGAGTCGTCGGACCTCGGCATCGCTGTCGTCGAGGGTCGCGGCGAGCAATTCGACCTCCTCGGTCGCGCGCTTGGCGATCAGCTGCACCACGAGCTTGCGCACGTCCACGTGTGGCGAGAACATGCCGTTGCGCAGGGCGGATCTGCCGTCCGGGCCGATCCGGACCAGTGACCTGACAGCCTCGATGCGGACCTCTGCGTCGGCGTGCATGACCTGACGGCTGATGATCGACGCGACGGGAGAGGCGGTCGGCCCCAGCTGGTTGACCACCTTCAGCGCGCAGAGCACGGCGGTCTTCTCCTTGCCCTCGAGCACCACGGAGAGGGTCGGCAGCGCGCGATGCTTCAGCCGAACCAGCCCGGCCACGGCCTGCTGGCGCACCGCGGGGTCCTTGTCGCCCAGCATCCGCTCGAGCTCCGGGCCGGTCTTCGTCGGAGGTGTGTCGGACTTTGCCGTCGGCTCTGGTCGGGTCGGTGCCGGTGTCGCCGCGGGCGCTGTTTTCTGCTCCGCGGGGGGTGCGGACCGTCCCTGCCTGAACGAGATGACCCCGAGGGCCACCAGGATCAGCACCGCCATGGCGATCAAGATCGGTCGTGCGGCGTCGCTCATCGGTGCCCTGCCGCCCTTGTCGTTGGTGACCCTGCGATCCGCTGCTGCGCGCCGGGGCTCTCGTCGGTCAACCGTGTTGAGCGTTGTCTGTCGAACATCGCGACCCTCAATACCAGCGGTCGAGAACAGCCTGCCAGTCGGCCGGCTGCTTGACCTGGATGAACGCCTGGCGGACCAGCTCCGCTTCCGGGTGTCTCTGGGCGTACTTGATGCAGTGTTTTCGCAGCTGGCGGCAGCACTGCTCGGGGCCGTAGATACGCTCGGCCAGGCGATAGTGCTCGGCGATCACCTCCCGCTGCTCGCTCAGTGTGGGAGGGGGCGGCGGCGGGTCTCCGCTGGCCAGCGCTCGGGCCTCGCGGAAGATCCAGGGGTTGCCGATCGCTCCCCGGGCGACCGTCACGCCGTCGACCCCGGTCTGCGCGAGCATTCGCAGGCAGTCGGGAGCGCTGAACAGGTCGCCGCTGCCCAGCAGCACGTGGTCCCCGAGGTGTTGCTTGAGCTCTCGCAGGAAGTCCCAGTTGCTCGGGCCGTCGTATCGCTGTTTGACGGTCCGCGGGTGCACCGTCACGGCGGCCACCCCGCGGTCGTAGGCCCCGTCGATGATGGTGTAGAAGTTGTCGCGGCTCTCGGGCGTGTCGTCGACTCCACGTCGCATCTTGACCGTCACCGGTATCTTGGCCGGTACGCTGTTGCGCACCTGGGAGACCACCTCCAGCGCAATCTCCGGCTGCCCCAGGTGGTAGCCCCCGCGGCAGCGCCCCAGGACCTTCTTCACCGGACAGCCGAAGTTGATGTCGATCACCTGGAAGCCGGCCTCCGCCAGGCGGGCCGCCGCGGGTCCGAACTCGGCCGGGTCGCTGCCCATCAGCTGAGCGCCGGCGGGCTGCTCCTCGTCGGTCACGGTCAGGTCCCGGCGGCTCTTCTTGCCCCGCTGCAGGATTGCCCGGTCCAGCAGCACCTCGCAGATCGCGTACGACGCACCGAGCCGTCGAGCGATCATCCGCATGGCCCAGTCGCTGTAGCCGCTGAGCGCGGCCTGGACGACCGGAAAGCCGATCTCCAGGGCGCCGAAGCGTAGCGGGGGCCGGGTTTGGAGCATCCTCTCTTTATCCGGTCGTCGGCCCACAGGTCAAGCCCTCTTGACATTTCCACGCAGGTTTCGCGTGATAGGGGTATCGCTGACAAATGTGATCCCGATAACCCATCGGTGATCCCGGGTCAGGGGTCGCCAGAGGGGGCTACGGCTGATAAATGTGATCCCGACAGCCCCACGGTGATCCCGGGTCAGGTGTCGCCAGCTGAGGGTGTCGCTGACGACTGTGATCCACACACCCCGACGGTGATCACCGGCCCGGCTGGGCCGGCCGAGAGCGAGGACCGGGATGGGCCGACCTTGCTGCCGGGTCCGGGCTCTGGCCTGAGGAGTCCGGCCGCTGAGCCTGATCCCGATGGCGCGACGGTGATCTCGGCCTTGCGGCAGACCGGCGTCGATGTGACCGAGGTCGTCCTGGGATCGCGACGGGGGGCGGGCGCCCGCGACACCACGATCCCGGCTCGCCGGGAAACGGTCCAGATCACGTCGGACCGTCTGGGGCGCTATAGTGTGGAGGGCATGCTGGGTGCCGGGGGCATGGGCGCCGTGCTGAGGCTGCATGACCCGGACCTGTGCCGCGACCTGGCGGCCAAGGTGATCCGCGGGGGTGCCGACGAGGTCGCCGAGTCGCAGCTGGCGCGCTTCGTCAACGAGGCCCAGATCACCGGCCAGCTGGAGCACCCCAACATCATTCCGGTCCACGAGCTGTGCCTGGCTGACGGGGGAAACCTGTTCTACACGATGAAACAGGTCCAGGGTGACGACCTACAGAAGGTCCTGCTGGATGCCTCCACCAGCGGGGAGGACCAGTTGATCGAGCTGCTCGAGATCTTTCTCAAGGTCTGTGATGCGCTGGCGTTCGCCCACGAGAAGGGAGTGATTCACCGAGATCTCAAGCCGGCCAATATCATGGTCGGCAAATTCGGCGAGGTCTTGTTGATGGACTGGGGGCTGGCCAAGCTGGTCGGCGCCGAGAGCACGGAGAAGCCCGTCAGCTCCGACTCCCAGGTGTTCAATATTCCGACCCAGGAGACGCTCAGCGGCGCCGTGATGGGGACGCCGGCCTACATGCCGCCCGAGCAGGCAAAAGGCCAGACCCAGGTCGTCGGGCGGCTCTCCGACCTGTATTCGATGGGCGCGATCCTCTACGAGATCTTGACCTACGAGGTCCCGTTCGACGGGACCACGCTTTCCGAGGTGCTGGACCGGGTCAAGAAGGGGGATCTCGTGCCGCCGAGCGAGCGCTGCCCCGACCGGCAGGTTCCCAGGGAGCTGGAAGCGGTGGTGCTCAAGGCGATGGCGACCCGCCCGGCTGATCGGTATCAGTCGATCCTGGCTCTGCGTCAGGAGATCACCCGCTTTCTCCAGGGCGGCACCCTGACGGCCGCGACCTACAACCCGATGCAGCTGCTGGGCAAGTGGGCCAAGCGCCATCGCAAGCCGCTGCTGGCGGCCGGACTGGCCACCCTGCTGGTGCTCGGGCTCGGGGGCTGGGGCCAGAAAATCTCGCAGCAGCGGCGGGTCGGCCAGCTGCTGACGCAGGGTCGCGAGCAGCTGGCCCAGGCACCGGGAGAGGCGGAGCGCACCAGCTTTCGGTTGCTCGAGCTGGCCCCGGAAAGCGAGCAGGCCAAGGAGCTGCTGAGGAGCGCCGCGGTGGCGGCCAACCGCTTGCGTCAACAGCAGGGGCTGAAGAAGCAGATTCTGGAGCAGCAGCAGGTGCTGGCAAAGGCTAGCCAGCAGGCACGGCAGGCCCCTGCTGTAGACCCGGCCACGCGGCGGGCCTGGTATCGCGCCTACCGAGCGGAGCTCAACGCGGCCAAGGCGCTCTACCGCTTGCAGTCCAGCGCGGAGGTCGGCCGGCAGGTGGTGGCGGCAGCGCTGGCGCTGGCCCACCAGCTGACCACCGACGAGAGCTGGGAGATGGCACACCAGATGGTCGAGGAGGCGGCGGCGGCCGGCCTCGAGGCGGAAGCGGCGGGGCGGGAGCGGCGGCGGGTCGAGACCCGTCGCACGGCGCTGGTCAAGAGTCAGACCGCGCAGGCCCGCGAGATCATCGAGGCTGTCCGGGGCGCGCCGCCCGAGGCGGGGATGTTCCAGGAGTATCTGACTCGGCTGGTCCGGCTGCCCCACCCGCATGTGGTGCGGCTGTTGATCCC
>CAZANL010000003.1:11054-21547 GCA_964486115.1 uncultured Planctomycetota bacterium | reverse complement strand
GCGGCTGCGCCTGCTGGCCTGCGAGGCGCTGGGCCGGATCGGTGACCGGACCACCACGGCGCGGGTGCCCCGCAGCGCCTTTCCGCGGACGCTCCCGGTGGAGGCGTGGAGGGAAGAGGAATGGTGTGGAATGTTTGAGCAAGAGTATCAGACATCTATAGCGAAATGGGTGCCTGCGTCAGGGGAGGCCTTGGTCGAGCTGGATGCCGTTCAGGTCCTGGTGCTGCGGCTAGCAGTCTGCAGTGTGTATGGAAGCTCCGAGGCGGTGATTCAACTCACCTGGGCGCTGTGCCGTCTGCGGGATAGGCGAAGTTGGATGACAGTGTTCATCAAGCGGGAGGCCGCTGGCCGCGTGTCGATTATGTTTGAACGCACGATTAATTGCGTCAGGTGGTTGCCGATCCCCAAGGGGCCAGGCGGGGAAGATGAACAACTGTGGCGGGGGTTCATTGAGCTTGCTCGCAGCAACCATGACAAGGCAGTGGCCCACTTCACCGCCTTGCTGAAGCGGGATCCAGGCCACCTCCGCGGCCTTGCTAATCGGGGGATAGGCTTGCAGCGCCTCGGTGATTTGCAGGGTGCGCTGCGTGACCTGAACCGAGCCCTCGAGTTGTCTCCCCATCACTCGGTTGCACGTCTCAACCGGAGTTACGTATTTATCGGGCTGAAGAGGTACGATCGGGCGTTGGCCGACCTGAACGCGCTGCTGAAGAAGGACCCGCGGAATCTGATGGCCAGAAACAACCGTGGCCGGGTCTGGCAAGAAATGGGGGAGTGGCAACGCGCAATGGCCGACTTCGAGAAGGTGATCGAGCAGTCTCCCCAGATGATGATCGCGCGATACAACCGCATTGTGCTTTTTTTTCACTATGGGAAGTACTATTTAGCCAAAAAAGCTTGTGACGAAGCGCTTGAACTAGCAGGGGATGATGATCGTATCCTGGCTGCGCGTGCGGAGAGCTGGTTAGGACTCAAGTCCTATCAGTGGGCGGTCGCCGACTGTTCGCGGGTCCTGAGGCGCAACCCGCGATTTTCCGCGGCCTATATTGTGCGCGCAAAGGCGCGCTTTCATCTTGGAGAGCTGGCCGGCGCACTGTCTGACCTCGATCTGGCGATCGGGCTCGAGCCGAAGGATGCCGAAGCATACTGCGTTCGTGCTGACTTCCTGATTCAGAAAAAGCGGTACCGTGAAGCACTCGCCGGGTTCGAGCGCGCGATTGCGGCTGAGCCGGACGCGCCGATGATCTACCGTTTCCGGGCGCGGCTTTGGTCTATTCGAGGGCAGAGCACCAAGGCGCTGGCTGACATTGACAAGGCCTATGCGCTAGCGCCGAAGAGTGCTCTGGTGCTGATTGATCGGGCTACTCTCCGGTATGTCAACCACGACCTGAAGGGTGCGATCAAGATGCTGGAGGCGCTTGCTCGTCAGCCACTGCCGCCGGGAAATCCGCATCTGGTGAGGGGGGAGCGTATGCTGCGGACCTACAAGAACCAGCTGATGTTGGAAAGCCTGCGGCCCAAGTGAGGCGCATCGCCTGCCTCGCGCTGTTGCTGGCAGGGTGTGGGCAGGCCCCACCGACCCGCGCGCCGGAGGACGAGCCGCCCGAGGTGCTGGCGACCGCGATCCGCTTGCCGATGCGGGTGGTCAAGAACCTGCCGCTGGTGCCGGTGCGGATCGGTGGCCAGGGGCCCTTCTGGTTCACCGTCGACACCGGCTCCGGCTTTCCCGTGGGGATCACCCGCCGGCTGGCCGGCCGGCTGGGTCTGAGCACCCACGGATCGATCACCGCCAGCGCGGGGGGGCGGCACAAGGAGGTGCCGCTGTCCCGCATCGAGCGTCTGGCGCTGGGGCTGGCCGTGTTCGACGACGTGCCGGCGATCGTCCTCGACGGCGCCGGCTTCCGTCGGGCCCTGGGCGCTCAGTTCGGTGGAATCCTCGGCTATCCGCTGTTCAAGGACTGGCTGCTGACGCTGGACTATCCTCGGCGGCAGCTGGTGCTCGACATCGGCTCGCTTCCGCCGCCCGACGGCCGCGACCACCTGCGGCTGATCCCGAGCAGCGACCAGACGCCCGGCATCGTGATCGAGACCGAGCGCTACAAGATCCCGATCATGATCGACACCGGTAGCAGCATGGGGCTGACACTCTACAGCAAGCTGGCCCGCGGGCTGCGACTGGCGTACCCGCCGCGCAAGGGGCCGCGCAGCACCACGCTGACCGGTCGGGTGACGGCCCGGGTGTCCCGGCTCGAGGGACCGCTGTACATCGGTCGCCACCGGATCGAGCGGCCGCCGGTCTATCTGCTGACCCATCACGCGTCGCTGGGCGGCGAGCTGCTGCGGCGCTACCGGGTGACGTTCGATCAGCTCGAAGGGGTGGTGCGCGTCGAGGCCCCGTGATACCCTCTGCCCCATGTCACGCATCAGCTGCATCGCCCTGACGATCGCGCTGGCCATGGTGGCCGGCTGCAACAAGAAGGCGTCCGACGAGCCGTCGGCCGAATCGAAGGCGATCGAGGTCGGCCTGGTCTTCGACGCCGGTGGGCTGGGCGACAAGAGCTTCAACGACGCGGCCAACCGGGGCCTGCAGCGGGCCAAGAAGGAGCTCGGCGTGAGCGTGGCGGTGATCGAGCCCAGCGAACAGACGCCGCGCGAGGCGGCGCTGCGCCGCATGGCGCAGAAGAACACCCCGCTGATTCTCGGGATCGGCTTTCTGTTCTCGGACAAGATCACCAAGCTGGCCCGCGAGTTTCCCCAGCTCAAGTTCGTCTGTATCGACTACACCGTGCCCAAGGACGGTCAGATTCCGCCCAACCTGCTCGGTATCGAGTTTCGCGAGCACGAGGGCTGTTACCTGGTCGGGGCGATCGCGGCGCTGGTCAGCAAGACCGGCAAGATCGGCTTCGTCGGCGGGATGGTCAGCCCGCTGATCAAGAAGTTCGAGGTGGGCTATATCGCCGGAGCCAAGGCGGTGCGAGCCGACGTCGAGGTGCGGGTCAACTACGTCGGCACCACCGGCAAGGCCTTTCTCGACCCGGTCAAGGGCAAGGAGCTGGGGTTGTCGCAGTACCAGCGGGGCGTGGATGTGATCATGCACGCCGCCGGCACCAGCGGCCTGGGTGTGTTCACGGCGGCCAAGCAGGAGGGCAAGCTGGCGATCGGCGTGGACAGCGACCAGGCGGACGATGCGCCGGGCCACATCGTCACCAGCATGCTCAAGCGGGTCGACCAGGCGGTCTTCCGAGCGATCGAGGATTTCAAGGCGGGCTCCTTCAAGGGAGGGGTGCTCAAGCTGGGGCTGGCTCAGAAGGGACTGGACTACGTCTACGACGACAAGAACAAGCAGTGGATCACCGACGAGATCCATCAGCAGGTGGAAGCGCTGCGGGAGCGGATCGTCACGGGGAAGATCACGGTTCCCAGCAAGTAGGCTGTCGTGACGATCGAGTTTACCGGGATCATCAAGCGCTTTCCCGGTGTGCTGGCCTGCGATCAGGTCAGCCTGACCGTCGAAGCCGGCACGATTCACGCGCTGGTCGGCGAGAACGGTGCGGGCAAGTCGACCCTGATGAACATCCTCTACGGGTTGCACGAGCCCGACGCCGGCGAGATCCGGATCCACGGCGAGCCGGTGAGCGAGCACTCCCCCACCGCGGCGATCGGGCGGGGTATCGGCATGGTGCATCAGCACTTCATGCTGGTCCCGACCTTGACCGTCGGCGCGAACGTGGTGCTGGGTGACGAGCCCCGGCGCGGGCGCTGGATGTTCAGCCGCCGCCAGGCCAATCGGACGGTGGCCGAGCTGGCGGCCCGACATGGCCTGCAGGTCGACCCGAAGGCCAGGGTCGGCCGGCTCTCGGTCGGTGTTCAGCAGCGGGTGGAGATCCTCAAGCTGCTCTATCGCGGCGCCGAGATCCTGATCCTCGACGAACCGACCGCGGTCCTCACGCCGCAGGAGGTGGGGCAGCTGTTCGACATCCTCCGCGAGCTCAAGGCGCAGGGCAAGACGATCATCCTGATCACCCACAAGCTGGGCGAGGTGTTGCGGATCAGCGACCGGGTGACCGTGCTGCGCCAGGGGCGGGTCACCGGCAGCTTGCACACCTGCGACGCCACGCGCGAGGTGCTGGCCCGCTTGATGGTCGGCCGTGACGTGCTGCTCGAGGTGGAGCGACCGGCGGGTGATCCGGGCCAACCGCGGTTGGTCGTCGAGGGGCTGTGTGTGCGGGATGCCCGGGGGCTGCCCGCGGTCCGTGAGGTGAATCTGCGGATTCGTGCGGGAGAGGTCCTCGGCATCGCCGGCATCGAAGGCAACGGCCAGACCGAGCTGGTCGAGGCCTTGACCGGTCTGCGGCGCGCCGACGCCGGGACGGTGACCATCGACGGTGCCTCGCCCATCGGCGTGCGAGCGCTGCACGCTGCCGGCCTGGGGCACATTCCAGAGGATCGCCACAAGCACGGACTGGTGCTGCGGCACGACCTGGCGCAGAACCTGATCCTCGGCCGCCAGCGCGACCCCAAGTTCTCCGGGCTGTTTCTGCGCCGTGGGGCGATCCATCGCGAGGCGGTGCGGGCGATCGACCAGTACGACGTGCGCCCGCCCAAGCCGTCCCAGGCGGCTGGCGCGCTCTCGGGGGGCAATCAGCAGAAGCTGGTGATCGCTCGAGAGTTCTCGCGCGAGCTGAAGATCCTGGTGGCCAGCCAGCCGACGCGTGGCGTGGACATCGGCGCGATCGAGTTCATTCACCGCCAGATCCTCGCCGCTCGCGCGGACGGAGTGGCGATCTTGCTCGTCTCGGCCGAGCTGGACGAGGTGCTCAGCCTGTCCGACCGGATCGCGGTGATCTATGAGGGGCGGATCGTCCAGGTGCTCGATGCGGCGGGGGCCGATCGCCAGGCGCTGGGTCTGTTGATGGCGGGGGCGGCGTGAGGGCCGCGCTGCGCTTTATCGGGCTGTTCCTGGTGCCGCCGGTGGTGGCGCTCGGGCTGGCGTTTCTCCTGGGGGCTCTGCTGATCTGGCTCGTGCCCTGGCTCTCCAGCTTCGGCGCCCAGCCGATTCCGCGCACCGATCCACTGGCTGCCTACCGGGTGATGTTCGAGGGCACGCTGGGGACCACACAGGGTCTCTCGATGGTGTTGTTCCATGCCACGCCGCTGATCCTCTGCGGACTGGCGGTGGCGCTGGCGTTCCAGGCGGGTTTGTTCAACATCGGTGGGCAGGGTCAGATGGTGGTCGGTGGGATGGCGAGCGCGCTGACCGGGATCTATCTGGGGCAGCTCGTCGGTAGCGCCTGGCTGCTGCTGCCGGTCTGTGCGCTGGCCGCGGCGCTGGCCGGCGGCCTCTGGGGGGCTATTCCCGGCGGCCTCAAGGCCTGGCGCGGAGCCCACGAGGTGGTCACCACGATCATGATGAACCTGATCGCGGCGGGGCTGACGATGTATCTGGTGGTCCATCGGTTCAGCGACGCCGACAGCGGGGCGACCCAGACCTTGCCGGTGGTCGAGGGGGCCCGCATTCCCCGGATCCACGACGCCCTCGGCCTGCTCGATCCGCACACGCCGGTCAACCTGATGCTGCCGGTGGCGGTGATCCTCGCGCTGCTGGTCTGGGGCGCGCTCAGAACCACCCGCTGGGGCTACGAGGTACGGACGGTCGGCCTGAACCCGTCCGCTGCCGAATATGGCGGGATCTCCAGCGGCTGGACCAGCTGTATCGTGATGGGCGTCTGTGGCGGACTGGCCGGACTGGCCAGCCTGTCGCTGGTCAACGGCTACCAGCACTACTTCGCCTCCGATGTGTTTGCCGCCCAGCACGGGTTCTGGGGCATCGCGGTGGCGCTGCTGGCGCGCAACCATCCGCTCGGCGTGATCCCGTCGGCGCTGCTGTTCGGTTTCTTGTTTCAGGGCAGCACCGAGATCGGGTTCGAGACGCGGCTGCCCAAGGACGTGATCACGATCCTCCAGGGGCTGGTCATCGTCTGTGTCGTCGTGACCGGCGAGCTGATTCGCAGGTGGCTGGACTGATGGACCTGCTCAACGAGCTGGCTTCGCCCCACGTCCTGGCCGCGACCTTACGCATCGCCACCCCGCTGCTGCTGGCGGCGCTAGGCGGGATGTTCTGCGAACGAGCCGGTGTGGTCAACATCGCCCTCGAGGGGATCATGCTCAACAGCGCGTTCGCCGCGGTGGCCGGCACCTGGATGGCGCAGGAGCAGGGGCTGCCCCACGGCGCCGCTTTCTGCGCCGGGATCGGGGCCGCGCTGCTCGTCGGGCTGCTCACCGCGCTGCTGCATGCCTTCGTCACGGTCACGGTCAAAGCGGAGCAGATCATCAGCGGGCTGGCGATCAACATCCTCGCCGTCGGGATGACCCGCTTTGCCTGCAAGCTGCTGTTCGTCAGCTCGTCCAACTCGCCGACGCTGGACGGTCTGGCTTATGTCACGCCGGCCAAGCTGGCCTGGCTGGAGGGGCTGGCGGCCCGCAGCGAGTGGCTGCGGGTCGGCCTGCTGTCCCACTCGCCGCTGGTCTACCTGGGCTGGGTGGTGCTCGTGGGCTCGCACCTGCTGCTCTACAAGACCCCGCTCGGCCTGCGCATCCGAGCGGTGGGCGAGCATCCCGGCGCGGCGGACACGCTGGGCGTCAACGTGGCGCGCACGCGGTATCTGGCGGTCGCTTTTTCCGGCCTGCTGGCCGGTCTGGGGGGCGCCGCGCTGGCCGTCGAGATCGGTCAGTTCACTCAGCAGATGACCGCGGGCCGCGGCTATATCGCCCTGGCCGCGTTGATCTTCGGCAAGTGGACCCCGATCGGTTCGCTGCTGGCCGCGCTGTTGTTCGGCTTCGCCGATGCGGCCAGCCCGCTGCTCGAGGCCCAGCTGCGGATTCCCAGCGAGCTGGCCTCGACGATCCCCTATCTGGTGGCGATCATCGCGCTGGCGGGCTTCGTCGGTCGCGCCAGGCCACCGGCGGCGATCGGTGTGCCCTACGAGAAATAGGCCAGAGCACGAGACCTCCCTTCTACTCGGTGGGCGGCTCGCAGCCCCGGTCAGCGATCCAGACGCTGCTTCTCGATCTCCCTCCGGATCCGGCCGATCCCGCCGCCCTTGGCTATCCAGCGCTCGACCTCCGCGGTCTCCTTCGGAATCCAGCCGGAGAGCACCTTGGCGCCCTTCTGGGTCACCAGCACGTCGTCCTCGATTCGCACCCCGAGGTTCTCGGCCGGAATGTAAATCCCCGGCTCGACCGTCAGCACCATGCCCGGCCGGAGCGGGACGCGGTGGCCGACGTCGTGGACATCCAGGCCCAGCCAGTGGGAGGTGCCGTGGATGAAGTACCGGCCATAGCCGGCCTGCTGGATCACCCGCATCGCGACCGCGTGAATCTGGCGTAGGGTCACTCCGGGCCGAACTGCTGCGATGGCCGCCTTCTGCGCGCGCAGCACGATCTGGTAGATCTCCCGCTGGCGCTTGCTGAAGGTGCCGGAGATGGGGATCGTCCGGGTCACGTCGGCCGCGTAGCCGCGGTACTGAGCGCCGACGTCGAGCACGACCAGCTCCCCCTTCCGGGTTCGCCGGGTGCTGGCGTTGTAGTGCAGCACGCAGGAGTTGGGCCCGCTGCCGACGATCGACTCGAAGGCCAGCGCCTTGTCGGCGCCGTTGCGACGGAACAGATACTGGATCACGGCCTCCAGCTCGTGCTCCCAGATGCCAGGCTGGGCCGAGCGCATCGCTTCGAGGAGAGCGCAGCCGGTGATGTCGATCGCTTTCTGCAGATACTTGAGCTCCAGGGCGTCCTTGACCTGGCGCATCCCGACCAGCTGACCGTACGGGCTGTGCTGAGCTACCGATCGGTGCCTGGCCCGCTCGGTCGCGATCAGCGTGGCCAGCGATTGATGTGGGAAGCGCTTGGCATCGTAATACAGCGCGGTCACCAGCGGCATCAGCTGGGGCAACAGGGTGCGCAGGTCTTTCAGCGAGACTGCGCCCATCACCCCCAGCCGCTCGGCGGTCTTGGCGTCGGGGTACGGGCGAACACCGTCCCAGCGCTCCTGGCTGGCGCTGCGGGGCTGGAAGCAGATCAGGCTGCGCGCCCTGCCATCTTGGTTCTTGTAGAGCAGCAGCACCGAGTTCTGGTTGTGAATTCCCGTCAGGTAGTAGAAATACTTGTTGGACCACGTGTTGTGGGCTTGCTTGCCGAGCCCGATGATCAGCAGGGAGCCGGGCTTCATCCAGGCCGCCAGCTTGGCGCGGCGCTGCTGGTAGTAGGTCTTGCCGGGGAGCGCGCCGGCCGGCGCGCTCAGCAGGGTGGACAGCACGAGGATCAGTGAGAATGTGCGCATGGGGACAGGATCCAGTTTCGAACGGCAGGCGTCAATGGTGTGGCCCGGTTCGGGTGCGCGACGGCTGCTGGTGGCGTCGCAGCGTCGCCTCGGAGAAGAAGCGGCGCAGTGAAGGCGTACGAGTCGCCGGAGCCACACCTGACGACGGTTTGTACGCTCCGGAGGTGAGGGTACGCCAACCTCAGTATAGCAAGATCGGCTGCCTCGGAGGAGCACCAGGGGAGGTGTTCCGTCGTGTGTGACAAATGCTCGGCGAAGAGATTCGCTTGCGCTGTAGAGGGCTGTCAGGCCATCAGCAACTCGGTCTCTGACCAATGGGTAATACGACAAAACGTTCGCGACCTGCTTCGGGTGAGTGAGATGCTGTTATAATGCCCACCATGCGTTATGTGATGAAGCAGAAGTTCTGGTCCTGGGGCAACGACTTCACGATCAAGGACGAGGACGATCGCGACGCCTACCAGGTCGACGGCAAGGTCTTCTCCTTCGGCGACCAGCTCTCGTTCCAGGACATGGCGGGACAGGAGCTGGCTTATATCAGCCAGAAGCTGCTGTCCTGGGGGCCGACCTACGAGATCTCCCGCGGCGGCCGGGTGCTTGCCGTCGTCAAGAAGAAGCTGTTCACTCTGTTCAAGTGCCAGTTCATGGTGGACGTGCCGGGGCCCGACGACCTCCAGGCCGAGGGGTCGTTCACGGACCACGAGTACACCTTCACGCTGCACGGCCAGCCAGTGGCGGAGGTGTCCAAGCGCTGGTTCTCCTGGACCGACACCTATGGCATCGAGATCCAGCCGGACCAGGACGAGGTGCTGATCCTCTGCTCCTGTGTCGTCATCGATCTCGTCTGCCATGGGCCGGACAATGGCTGAGCCGGACTCGGCTCCCGGCGTGACTCGCCGCAGGTGAGCGAGCGGCACGCGCAGCCCCGATGGTAACGGGCGGGCGGCGCCAGGCGCGGTCTGTTCTCGACCAGCCGGGGATCGACCGCCGAGAACTCTCGGGCGAGTTGCGTATCTGACAGTGGCGGAACAGGTCCCCGCCTGCTGAAGATGATCGCAACCCAAGGAGAATCGAGATGTCGAACCGATCGACCGAGAAGCTGACACTTCACAAGCAAACCCTGAAGAACCTGCAGCAAGCCGAGCTGGTCCAGCTGGTGGGCGGCCGGAGAGGCGGATATCGTCTGATACCGGTCGGCTCGCCGGTCTCGGGCCGCTCGCACAAATTCTGCAAGAGCCACTGCGTCGCCTGTCCCCTATGACCCTCCGGTGTTGCGTGCCGGTCCGTCCGCGCGAGTTGTTCCGCTCGTGCGGAGTCTGTTCTCCGAGTGAGAGTGCGTCACGCGGGATGTCGATTGATGTGCCGGCGTGGCGCCGTGCGGTCCCGTTCCCGACCCCGGCTCGGCAGATGTCGGCGGTGCCGGCATCCATCGATTGCCCCTCGGACAGGTTTGCTCCAGCTGCAGCTAACTGGACTGTTCGTCGGGCGGGCGGGTCTTCCAGCGCCGGTGAGGCCAGAACGCCTGCTCGGGATACCTCCTGGCGAACTTCTCCAGCTCGGCCGTCGCTCGCGCGGTGATCAGGCGGATGTCGGCGCTCCTGTCACCGGTCAACTCGAACTCCAGCGGGTAGCAGTAGAACCTCTGCTCGGGGCGTCGCTCGCGAAGCCGGATCAAGAAGATCATCCAGACCGCTGCTCCGCTGCGCACGGCCAGATAGCCGGCGCCTCCGGTGGTCGATGCGAGAACGCCGAAGTAGGGCACGAAGATGCCGCTGCTGCCCATGTCCTGATCGATCAGCAGGCCGACCATGCCCTTTTCGTTGAGCCGTCGCATCGCGCTGCGCAGCAACCCTTTCTTGTCCAGCAGGTCTCTCCCGAAGCGGCTGCGGTCGCGAACCATCGTCTGGTAGACGTAGGGGTTGTCGATCACCCGGTTGGCCGAGGCGAGAACCCAGCCCCGGGCGCCGATCAGCGTACCCATGAAGTCCGAGTTGCCCAGGTGTGAGCTGATCACGATGGCGCCGCGCTTCTGGTACACGCCGTCCAGAGCCACCTGGCGGTCCATCTCGGAGAGATCGAAACCGTGCTGAAGAGCGGGGTCGGGGGCGATCGAGGCCGGAATGATTCAGCGTGAAATCCAGGACATGGCCTACCGGAC
>CAZANL010000003.1:0-11044 GCA_964486115.1 uncultured Planctomycetota bacterium | reverse complement strand
TGATCACCTCGACCAGGTTGTATCCGAGATGACGGACTGAGGTCCAGAAGACCCGCCTGCGCCAGGCCAGCGAACGGTCGCCGAAGGCGATCTCCAGATGGGCCAGTGCGCGCTGCCGATGGCGTGCCGTGAAGTAGAACAAGGCGACCGTGGCACAAGCGCTCAGCCGGTAGGCCGCTTTCAGCGAGAGGGAGCGGAGCAGTGCTCGCAGCAGCAGGAAGGCGGCGAACTCCAACCGTTGAAGCCAGCCCCGCGGTTTTCGCTTCTTCTTGGCGCGGCGGCGGCGCTTTTTTCTGGGTTGGCGCAGTGCGGCCTTGGGTAGCGGGCGAGAACTCATCAGCCAAGTATTACATGCTCGGGAGAGATTGCCAGTCGATCCAGACCCGCTCCAGCCGGCTGCCGGAAAGGCACGATGGCATCTGCTCCTGCTGGGTTAGTTGCTCCAGTGCAGCCCCCATGCCGCCGCGAGGATTCCCAGCAGTGCCAGCCCCAGAACGATCCAGGTCAAGGGCGCGGGCCCCCGCTTGTCCAGCCGGGCAGATGTGTTCTGGGCCGCGTTGGCCCGTCGCTCGCTGATGATTCCGCTGGGTCGTCGTACGCGGCGCGTCGAGCAGATCTGCGTCGGTGCGTGCTCGCCGAGCAACGGGCGGAGCTCGAGTAGCAATGGCCGGACCGAGTCGTAGGGTTCGCTGACACCCAGCAGGCGTCCTGTGATCTTGCCCGGTTCGGCGGGCATCACTTTCAGCGCCAGGCTCGGGTTGTCCGGGTCGACCAGCTTGCCGGTCATCAGCCAGACCATCAGCACGCCGAGCCCGTACAGATCGCTCTGCAGATCGACGTCGTGGCGGTTGACCAGGCCCGGTGGGACGAACATGTCGTCCGGCAGCGCGCTCAGCCCCGGCTGAAGCGCTTCGCCCGCCGCGAGCAGGCAGGCCGGAACGGAGCCGTCCTCGGTCAGCCAGACATTGGCCGGGCGGACCGAGCCGTGGGTCATTCCCTCGCGGTGCAGCGCCAGCAGGCCGCGTGCCAGGCTGTGGATCACCGCCAGCGCGTCCTTGCCCCGCGGGGGCTGCGGATGCCCGATCAGCGGTTGGCCCGGGGGGGGCTCGAAGATCAGGTGATAGCAATCGTTGTCACAGGCCAGGCGGGTGGCTGGCATCAAATGGGGGTCGTCGAGCTGGCGCACGTTGCCGAGGAACATCCGGAACTCGCGGAGAGCCTCTTTCTTGGGTTGGCCCGCCATATTGAGCTCCTTGATCAGCAGTTCGTCCGAGTTGGCGTCCCGGTGCAGCTGCCCGGTGGGGTCGGCGAAGAACGCTTCACAGACCTCGAATCCGCCGATGATCTCTCGCGGAGTGATCGGGATCAGGTCGTCATTGTCGCCCATCTGGGCCACGAGCCGGTCGACGGTCTTCAGCCTGTCGAGTGTTCCCATGCAGCCATCGCAGATGTAGGTCTCTTCCGGTTCGAAGTCCTGCATCCAGCTGCGCTGATGGCAGTCAGAGCACTCGAGGATCACCTCGCCGCGGCTCTGGATGTAGTCGATGAATGCCTGCGGCGTGAGCTGCTCCTCCGCGACGAGAATCTGGACGGGGGTCGTGTTGAGGCCCTCGGCGGCATATTGCTTGTTCTTCGAGAGCGCGGCCCGAACCGCGGCGGCCTCCGCCAGCCCGTTGCAGAGCAACTCCCAGGTGAACTCTCGCAGCCGGGTCGGGAGCATCTCGATCTCACGGTGCAGCAGCTTGGCCAGCGGGCCCACCTCGCGCCAGTGGGTACGTAGCTCGCGGGAGCGCTCTTGAGGCACCCCCATTTTCTGCAGAATTCTCCAGCGGCTGGTGTCCGGGTCCTCATCTCGCAGGCGGAAGAACTCGCTGACCTGCTCCTCGTCGAAGTTCTCTTCGCGGATGAGAAACCCTCGCATCACACCATCTTCCGCTCCCAGGTTCTGAAGACTCATCACCGGCCAATTTTATAGAACAACAAAGCTCAAGGCAACTGACCCCGTTGCGAGAGTAGCTTGCGCAGAATGTTCGGCGCGAAGAGCCAGGAGAGCAGCAGGTAGCTGGCCAGTCCTGCGGCGACGGGGACGAATAATCGGGAGGCCTGGCTGGATGTCTCGAGCGCCCGCATCGTCAGTGCGACCACGCCGCTCATGACCAGGGACAGCACCAGCACGCGTAGCCCGCCCGTCAACAATGGCCGGGGTGCGAGCCCTCCGCTCCCGCCATCTGCCGACAGTCGTACGTGCAGAGCCCAGAGCAGAACCACGGCATTGACCACGTGAGTCAGTGCGGTGGCCAGCGCCAGCCCGGCTTCGGCCATCGGAAAGACCAGCGCGAGGTTCAGCCCGACATTGAGCAACACCATCCAGACGCCGATGCGCACGGGTGTGCGAACCTCGTCCAGGCTGTAGAAGCCGCGGGTGCCCAGGTTGGTGAGGCACGTGGCCCAGATGCCGATCGAGTAGAACATCAAGACCATGGCGGTTCGGCCGCTGGCCTGGGCGGTGAACTCGCGGTGCTCGAAGAACAGTCGGATCAACGGCTCGCGGATCAGGATCAGGCCGACCGAGGCCGGGACGGCGAGGAACAGGGTCACCTCGATCGACTCGGTCAGCACGTCGATGAATCGCTCTCGACGACCAACCGCCGCCAGTCGGGAGAGCAGCGGAAACACAGCCGTGCCCATTGCGATCCCGATGATCCCCAGAGGAAACTGCATCAGCCGGTTGCCCAGGTACAGCACACTCAGAGCCCCCTCCTGATCGATCAGCAGCCAGGCGATCAGGCGGTCGGCCAGGACGTTGAGCTGGAACACTCCGACCCCGAAAATGATCGGGCCCATCGAGCGCGCGATCGTGCGCACGGCCTGGTCGCTGGTGTCGATCGCCGGTCGTGGCAGGTAGTTGCGCCGAGCCAGCGCGGGTAACAGCAGCGCGACCTGAACCATGCCCGCGACCGTTACCACGGCGGCGAGGATGAGTATCAACCGGCGCGGGGCCATGCCGTGGCGCTGCATCAGCCAACCCAGCGCGGCGATCCAGATCAGGTTGAACACGATCGGTGTGAGAGAGGGCAGGAGGAAGTGGTCCAATGTGTTGAGCGCCCCCGAGAGGAGCGCGGTCAGGCAGATGAAGATGACGTAGGGCAGCAGTACGGCCAGCAGCAGACAGAACAGCTCGGTGCGCTGGTCAGGAGAGGCGTAGGCGCGATAGCTCAGGCAGGCCCCGACGCCGAGGATCGAGATCACGGCAAGGACGCTGACGAGCAAGGTGCTGACCAGCGAGAGGACGCGGCGCGCGCGCTCTGGCCCCGGACCTTCGACCGCCTTGGCGAATGTCGGGATGAAGGCGGCAGACAACGCCCCCTCGCCGAACAGGCGGCGGAACAGGTTGGGCACGGTGAAGGCCAGGACCCAGGCGTCGAGCACCATGTACGCGCCAAAGAGGCTGGCCATCGCCATGTCGCGAATCAGACCCAGGATTCGGCTGATCAGCGTCATGAAGGCCAGCAACTTGGCGTTGGCGAGGTAGGAGCGTCCGGCGGGTTGTTCTGACACGAAGGATCCTATGAAGCGGTGCGGTTCGCCGGGCTACCGCTGGCGTTTGTCCGGCTCGGCCGGCAGTCAGCGATCATCGGAAGGCGCCCTGCTTGCGGTACGTGCGGTAGATCGCGAGGAACAGATCGAGCTGGGCGGTCCACCTGGATCCGAAGGTGACGCTGAACATGTGCTTGACGATCGTGTCGTCTCGGCGCTTGCCCCGTGCAACCTGCTGAAACACCCCGCCCCCTCGGCGGGCGACTTCTTGAAAGACGTGTTTGGTGTCTGCGGCGTTGCCGGCGCAGATTGTCGAGATGACGAAAGGGGTCGTGGTGTCGGTCCAGGTTTTCCAGGGGCCACGGTGGGCTTGCCCCGCCATGTTCAGCAGCTCGGTCAGCTTGTTCTGGTAACACGGCGCGTCGCCGATGACGATCACGGACTTGATGCTGTCTCTGCGCCAGCCGATCGACTTGTCGAGTGCGTACCAGAGCCCTTTCTCGATCGACTCCGGGCGGCCGCCACCACCGCTGGCGCGCAGTCGTCCCAGGACGATGCGCACCTTCGATAGCTCGGGAGTCAGCTTGAGCAGGGTCTGAGCCCCGTTCTCGAACACCGCCTCGTCCTTGTAATGGACCAGGCCCAGCTTGAACGTCGGTGAAATGCCCCGCAGGATGGAGATGATCTCCCCCACCGCGGTCCGGGTGGCGTCGATTATCGGCTGCATGCTGCCGGTCGAATCGATGCAGATGACCACGTCGAGCCCGACCCGGGCCAGCATCCTGGCCCGGGTGACATACCTGACCTGTTGCTTACGGTAGGCCACCTCCACGCTGCCGCCTTTCCGGGGCTTCTCCTCTGGCTTTTCAGGCTGAGCGCGCCGCTGGGCCTGGTAGGTCTGGCCGACCTGCTTCCACCAGCGCACGAGCGAGGCTTCATCCCGGGAGTCGACGAATGGAGCGATGCGTTTGAGCAGGCCCAGGACGCGGGACTTGTAATAGCCGGTCTTGTCGACGAGCCCGTGGGTGACGAGTTGTCCGACGATTCGTCGGGTGGCGACGAGCTTGAGGTGGCTGGCCCTGCAGCGTTGCAGCGCCTCGACCGCGAACACGCGCAGTCGAGGCTGCTGCGAGGCCAGCGCATCGCCGACGATCTCACTTCCGAGCGGGTGCCAGTCCTGACCGAGGGCGGTCAACACGATCGCCTTCAGGCCCCAGGACTGGGCTGCCTTGTAATGGCCGACCATCGCCCGCGTCGTCTGCTCGTCGAGCGTGACCGGTTGCTTCTGCTGGGCCATGGCTGGAGCAGCGCTCAACAACAGCCCGAAGATCAGGGGGCAGCAACGCACTCGATATCTATCCAAGGGGTCCGGGAGTTCTGCTCCGTTCGGGCATGGTGCCAGGGCCCACACAACATCCCTGCCCGTGAGCCAAGCTCCGGCCGTGCGGATCGAGGTGGTGCATTTTTCCTGGAGTCACCGGGGCATTATAAGGAGAGAAACGTGTGGTGGGCTGACCCTCTGTCGCGATTTCCTGGCTAGATTCCGGGCTGCGTGGGATAATTCGGCTGTCAGTGTGGGTGCGTCTGCGATGCCCGGCCGGCGAAGTCCGAGCCGCGCCTGAGGCGTGTTGTGCTCGGACCAACCTGCTGGCGAGGCGGGCAGCCTCCTTGCGGTCACTCTGCGTCGCAGGTGGGGCACGTTCGCCGCCAAGAAGCGATCTGATGGAACCCAGCGACCCGACGACGCGTGAGATGGCTGACTGGATACTCTCCGGCGGCTTGTTGCGAGGCGACGAACTGGTCGAGCCGAAGCTGGCGCAGGTGGGCCGTTACCGCGTTCGGGCGTTGATTGGCGAGGGGGCCGCCGGTCAGGTTTATCTTGCGGAGGATCCCGGGGTCGGTCGTCTGGTGGCGATCAAGATTCTCGATCGGGGGGTGGCCAAGCTGGAGCGGTTTCAGCGCGAGCTGACCGTTCTGGGGCAGCTGGAGCATGGCGGGATCGTCACGATCTACGACGCGGGGATGCACGAGGGCCGCCCCTATTACGTGATGGAGCATGCGGCGGGCCAGTCGCTGGCGGATGCCGAGCTGCCACCACGGGAGGCGGTGAAGACTCTCCGGGACGTTGCCCTGGCCTGTCATGCCGCTCACCAGGAAGGCATTGTCCACCGCGATCTGAAGCCGGGCAACATCTTGCTCGGGAACCGACCGATGGTGGCCGACTTCGGCATCGCCAAGGTCTTCGATGCGGATCTGACCGAAACCGGCCAGGTGCTGGGCACGCCCAACTACATGGCGCCCGAGCAGGTGGCGAGTGGGCCGGTCGACGCCCGAACGGACGTGCATGCGATCGGGGTGATGCTCTATGAGGTGATCACCGGCCAGCTGCCCTATCGCGGGAACAGTCTGGTCGAGCTGTTCATCAACATCGAGCGGCATGATCCCGTTCGGCCGAGCAAGATCCAGCCCGGCACGCACCGCGATCTGGAGACGATCTGCATGGCCGCAATGGCCAAGGAGCCGGGCGGACGTTATCCGACGGCCCAGGCGCTGGCCGACGACCTTTCGGCGTGGTTGGAAGGGCGACCGATCGCTGGTCGCCGGCCTGGGCGTTGGCCGGCCCCGCTGCGCCGACCGGTGGTCTGGGGGGCTGCCGCGCTGGTTGTCTTGCTGCTGCTGGTCGGCGGGCAGCTGGCACGTCGTCAGCCGTCTGTCCAGCCTGCACCCAAGGGAGTCGAGGGAAGTGCTGCAGCACTCGTACAGGCCGAAGCGCAGGCGCGCGTATACGATGCGTTGCTGGATCTCGAGCGTTGGGAGACGAACCTGTTTCGTCGCACCGAGAAGTTGTCCTATGCCCGGCTCGAGCAGGTGGTGCTGAGCTTGCAGGCTGTGCTCGATCGTGGGGGCCTGAGCCCGGAGTTACTCAACGAAGGGCGGTTTGCGATCGCGCGGGCACATCTGTTGATGGGGCGCGATCAGCAGGCCTGGATCGAGTTGACAGCGGCGATCGAGGTTGGCGTGGGGCCACGTATCGGGCAGTGTTACTTCGAGCGGGCCCGGATGTCCTGGGAGTCGTTCATGCGGGCCGAGCTGGAGGGCAATCGGGGAGCGGCCTCAAAGCTCAAGCAGCGGATCGCCGCTGATCTGGCCAGCTCACTCGAAGCGGGGCTAGAGGACGTATGGCTCCGGGAGTTCGTCGAGACACTGCACGGGCTGATCCTGGCCAGCCATGACCGAGCGGTCAGCAAGCGGGCGCTCGAGACCTTTGCTCGGCTGCGCCAGGTCTCCGAGAGGCCGACCGAGGAGGTCGCAAAGTTCACCGGCGATATCTATCTGATCGCCGCAAGGTCTGACAAAGCCATCACCGAGTACACCTGGGCCATAGAGCGACGCTATCACTATCGGGCGGCCCGAAACGGGCTGGCGCTGGCCCACCTGTTCGCCGGCAAGGGGATGCGATCGGTCGAGCTGGCATTTCAGGAGGCGATCAAGGCGATCCGCATCAACCCCCATTACCAGGACAGCTACTGGTGCTTTACCTTGCTGTGCCGTCGTGTGCTCACCTCGTCGGCTGAGAGGGTCCGTCGCCTGCTGAAATGCGTCGAGCCCTCGTTCTTACAGATGACGCTGAGTGTTCTGCGAGAGGGCACGCTGGCGCTGCCCAAGTCGGAGGCGGTGTGGCTGACCTATGGTTACGCATGCATGCTGCGGGCCGGGCAACAGATGGTCCATAAACAAAACCCGACCAAGATGCACGGAGCGGTCATCGAGGCTCTGCTGCCGCTCTCGCGCTCGAAAGATGAGAGGATGAGGCACGGTGCGCTGCTGGGGCTAGGGATGGTCGCCCTGCTTCAGGCTCGCTGGGCCAAGGTGGTTGAAGGTGGTGTCCTGGCCGAGGCTCGAGACTTCTTCGAGCAGGCCCGCTACCTCGCCCCCCGGGATGCGGCGGTGTATTACTGGATAGGCTGGCAGCGTTTTCTGGCTGGGGAGTACCAGCAGGCGATCGACGCCTGGGAGGAGGCCCGCCGTCTACAGCCGCTGCTGAAGAAAGAGTTATCGGAGGAGATCGCCAAGGCCCGGCGGCGAAAGCGCAAGTGAGTAAATTCCAGTCGACGATGTGGACCCTGATCCAGGGGGCGCGGGAGGGCAATGAGGATGCACTGCAGGATTTCGTCCGGCGTTACCGCGCACCTGTCATCGCCTATTGTACGCGGCGTGGTTTTCGAGCCGAGGCGGAGGACCTGTCACAGGAGGTCTTCCTGCGGTTGTTCAAGGAGCGACTGTTGTTCAAGGCCGATCCCTCACGAGGGCGCTTCCGCAGCCTGTTGATCGCGATCACCCGTCACGTCATCGGCAACCATGTCGAGCGGGCGACGGCCAAGAAGCGGGGCGGCGGCAAGGTGCTGCCATTGGGGGGCATCGACGTGGCCAGCCCGACGGACGACGAGGAGTTCGATCGGGACTGGGTGGCGCACCTGATCGAGTTGGCGCTCGACCGGCTAGCCAGGGAGCATGCGAACTACCATGAGGCGTTGCAGCGTTTTCTGATGGCGGGCCAGAGCTATGCCGAGATCGAGGCGGAGACGGGCAAATCGGCAGGCGAACTGAAGAACCACATCTACCGTGGCAAGCAGAAGCTGATCCAGTACCTGCGAGAGCTGGTCCGCGACTACGCCGCCTCGCGGAGTGAATACGATGAGGAGCTACAGCATCTGGCACACTTCTTTCCGAACTAGCCGTTCATCAGGTCGGCAGACGAGCCGTTGGGCTCCGCAGCGAGTCGAAGTGGCGAGAGAGATCCTCGCCGAGGCCGAGAACTGTCAGGCCGATTTCGCATCTGTGGGTAGAGATGATGGCCAGCAGGGGTTCGGCTGGCAGCCGCTATTCTGGTTTGCCGCGGGGCTCTCCGGGGACCGAGATCACGCGCAGGTCCTGCTGCGGGTAGGGTATCTCGATCCCAGCACGGTTGAACTCTTCCAGAATCTGCTCGTGCAGTTCGCTGGAGACGCCCATTCCCCCATCGATCGGCGAGTGAAAACGGGCCGTGAAGTTGAGGCACGAGTCGCCGAAGCCGAGAAACAGCACGGCGGGGGCCGGGTCCTTCAGCACGCCGGGGTGCTTGTCGAGGAGCCCGCTCAGCAGTGAGAGCACTTGCTGGATGTCGGAGTCGTACGCCACCCCGACGTCGATGATCCGGCGCTTGATCGGGTCGCTGTAGGTCCAGTTGATCACGTTGTCGGTGATCAGCTTGCGGTTGGGCACGATGATCGACAGCCGGTCGAAGTTCTCGACGATCGTGGCGCGGATGTTGATCCGCTTGACGACACCGAGATCGTTGCCGACCTGGACGATGTCCCCGACTCGGATCGGGCGCTCGAGGAGCAGGATCAGGCCGCTGATGAAGTTGGCGATGATCTCCTGCAGGCCGAAGCCGATGCCGACCGAGAGAGCCGCCATCAGCCAGCCCAGGCTTGCCAGATTGACCTGTAGGCTGATCAGTGCGGCGCTGTAGGTCACCAGCAGCACTGCGTAGCGCGAGAGGGTCAGGATTACGTAGCGCGTGGCCGACTCGAGTGACTTGAGTCGGGGGAAGACGACCAGCTCGTAGATGCTCGGCAGATGGTGCAGCAGGAAGTGGCCGCCGATGACCCAGCCCAGAGCGGTGACCAGGTTCCAGAACGAGAGCACGGTTTCTCCCGAGCGGTACAGCTCGAACCCTTCGCAGAACTCGCGGACGCCCGAGACCAGGTCGAGGCCCCACGCGGTCACCAGCACACCGATCACCAGCACCGCGGTCCCGACGAGCTGCGAGACTTGCGGGACGACCGACTTGAACAGCTTGTAGCGGGTCAGCGCCGGCTCGTCGTCGGTCTCGTCGGCTTCGTCGGGCTCCTCGGATTCGCCAGACTCCTCTGACAGCGATCCGGACTCGGCCGGCTGTGCACGGCGCATCAGGGCATACGCCGCACGCGAGACCAGCCGCGTGCAAAGGGCGTGGACATAGGCCAGCAGCGTGACCGCGACCAGCAGGTTGAGCACGGTCTGGGTGAAGACCCAGGCCCCGATGCGATAACCGAGCAGGTCCATCCCGATGATGCCGATAAAGGAGAGGCAGACCAGCGGGTAGACGATCGTCCAGGCCTGGGACCAGAATCCCGTTTCCCCGGTCCAGGCCGCGATCAGCGGTCCGCGGGTTCGTAGCAGGTGGATCAGCGCCAGGGCGCCGAGCAGCAACAGCGCGCTGTAGATCAGCCGGTTGATCGCGGTTGGCGGCGTCGGCGTGCTGGAGAGCACGAACCAGGGCAGCCAGAGCAGCAAGGCCAGGACCGTCAGGCGTCCGGCCGCAGTCTCGAGCTCTTCCCGAACCGCTTCGCTGACACCGAGTTGCGACTCCGCCAGGCCGTTGTCGCGGAAGAAGAAGGCCAGGAAGTGACGCGCGAACAAGACTCCCGCCAGGCCGATCAGCAGTGCACGGATGGGTGTCTCGACGGCTGGCGAGAAGTTGACGCGAGGCAGCATGTAGAGTCCGACGAGCAGGGCCAGAGGCGCGGCACCCGACACCAGCAAGATCATCGCCAGCCGCTGTGCGGAAGCGAGCAGCAATCCCCCCCGGTAGTTACGGCGAGGCGGCGCCAGTGGAATGATCCAGGTGACCAATCCGAGCAGGAACAGGATCAGCACCGCCGTGGCCCAGCGGCCCGAGTAGTGGCCTGCTCCGCTCTCCCGATAGGTGTCGCGTAGCCGGCCGAGTTCGCCGGGAACGCTGGCCAGAGTGGCTAGCCCGAGTGCGTGGTCGGTGCGCATCCAGTAGACCCGCCTGACGATCAGCGCGTAGAGCTGGCCGGCCAGCGTGAGTTGTTCGGAGTAGAGCTGCTCCAGCTTCTTGAGCTTGGTGATCAGCACGTTCAGCGCATCCAGCCGCTGTTTCAGGACTCGCTTCAGCTTCTCTTCCTGCAGCTTGTAGAGCGCTTGTGCCTGGCTGGCGCGCGCCTGTCCGGCGTCCCGCATCAGGATCCGATAGTCCTCACTCAACTCGCTCGCCGGTCCGCCGCTGTCGTAGGACTTGCCTGCGCTCAGCTGCGTGCGCGTTTTTTCCAGTTCCCGATACCGGTTGTGCACCTGGCTGTAGGTGGTCTGCTTGCGATCCAGGTGCTTGCGCACCCAGCGCTGTCGTTTCTCCCGCAGCAGTTCCAGGCGCAGCCTCAGCTGCTTGAGTCTATCGCTGAGATGGTTGACCGTCTGCTGAGAGATCGCGCCGCGGCGCTCGGCCTTGAGCTGTTCTCCAATTTTCTTCAGCTCGCCCTCGAGGTGCGTATTTTCCGGGTTCTCCAGCTGCGTGGTGCGGTTCACCATCTCCAGCAGCGCCTCGTCTTCCAGCAGGCCCCACTTGTGCCGCTCGATCTCGCTGGTCATCTCCCACTCGAACTTCCGCAGCGGATCCTTTTCCTTGGCGGCCTTGCGGCGGGCCTCACTTTCATTGCGCTTCAGTGCGTCGATCTTGGGCTGG
>CAZANL010000002.1:18988-29711 GCA_964486115.1 uncultured Planctomycetota bacterium | reverse complement strand
CAAGGTCAGCGGCAAGGACGGCAAAGCCGTCCATGCAGGATTTGTCGAACGGCGGCATGTCAAGATCGGCTGCCGCGTCTGATGCCAGCACGCGGCCCAGGCTGTCGGCGAGCGCGACCGGCTCGGTTCCCAGCCGGAATAGATGTGAGACAACGCGCTCGCGTGCTTCGCTGACCGAGATCATCGGCTCTTAGAGGCCGCGCATATGGGGCGGCTTCCACTCCTTGCCGAGTGCGTGATAGATCTCCTCCTCGGTCCGCCCTGCGATGCGTTGTGGTCCACGGAAGAGGCCATGACGGTTCAGTTCCATGCCTTGACGCGCCGCGACCTGAGCGAGGCCGATGACATAGGGGGTGGGTCCGGAGAGGCTGAGCATGGCCGCTCCCCAGTCTTCGTCCAGCGCCGTCCAGAAGTCGATCTGGAACTTCCCGGCGTAGATCGTCGACCGGCCGCCCCCGACTCCAATGCCTTGGGAGAATCCCATGTTCTGATAGATCTTTGACATTGCCGACAGGTCGCCCTGGACAAGCAGGTCGAGATCCCCGACATAGGCCTGCTCACGGCGCAGCGAACCGACGATCTCGAAGCGTCGCCAGTGGCCGCTGGTTGCCAGCGCCAGGCAGCAGGCCATGGAGCGAGCAACGACTGCCGAGACAGGTCCACCGGTATCCAGCGCATCTTGGAACATGACGTTGAAATCGCCCTGCTCCGCCTGTCCGCCGAAGCGAACGTTGAGTTGATCGATCGAGAGTTCCACTTGCGTGATTGTAGCGAAGGGCCTGCCTGAGTGCCAGATTCAGCACACGACTGCACCCATTAGAGGACAGGAGATCTGCAGATCGCGCACTTCAGGCCGGTTTGAGAGTGGCGCGGGACTTGCAATTAGCTCAGCCAGACAATCAGAGCTTGTTTTATCCAACGACAGGGACAAGACCATGACGCTTTTCAAGACCATGCTGATCACTGTGGCGCTCGGTGGCCTGCTCGTATGTTCGCCAGCCAGAGTGGGGGCAGACGGATTCTCTTTCAGCTTCGGTAAGAGCAACCGCTACTCGCTGCGCTTCACTCCAGGCACCTTGACGCTCAAGCAGGGCCAGACCGGTACCATCTCGGTCGCTTATTTCAAGAAGGGTGCACCACGCTTCTCTCGCCCGAAGGATTACCGCATTTCGGTCACCCCACGGCACGGGGCCACCCTGCGGATCAGTGGCGGGGGCTTCGCTTTTTCGTCGCAGATCTCCGGGCTGTACAAGGTTTCGGCGTCGCATGACTCCGGGCGCGCCTATCAGGGGGCGCGCGGTACGATGTGGATCCGGGTTACGGGTGAGCGGCGCTCTCGTGGCGGAGGCCACCAGAGCGGAAGACGCCAGGGCGAAGGCCACTACGGCGGAGGTCACCAGGGCGGAAGCAAACACGGTGGGGGTCATTTTGGCGGAAGCTACGGAGCTTACCAGGTGCTGACCAACATCCGCATCTTCACCCACGAGGACGTCGAGTTGCATGGTCATGGCGTTGCGACCTTGAAGCCGGGAGCGGGTCTCTCCCTGCGAGCCGTAGGCTACGATCAATACGGTCGGGAGATCCGTGGGTTCGTTCCTCGCTGGACTCTCTCCAGTCGGACTGCGGGTTTGCTGTCTGCGCATGGGGCCACTGCCTTTCTGCGGGTGGGCCACTTAGGTGGGCTGCACCAGCTGACTGCGATGTCTACCCGCGGGACCGTGCAGCGACGTGTCTCCTTTCGAATCGGACGGCGGGGCGGCGGGATCGTGCAAGGAGTTCAGCGGATCGTAGTGCATGTGAAGCGGGGGTACTATGGCACCTGGACCCAGGTGGGCTGGGGCCTATCGTTCAGTGCGAGCCGGGGTGAGGTGCTCTACTTCAAGGCGGTCGGGCTGTCCGCTGACGGTCCGAAGAGGGTCTTCAGCCCTAGCTGGCGAAGCTCTTCCAGCAGTCTGAAGATCACGCAATATGGCAACCAGACCGTGGCGGGCCGGGTTGGCTACCGAAACCGGGGCACGGTGACGATCACTGTTTTGGACCCGGCTTCCGGCAAGAGGGCCCAGTTGACGCTCTGGATCCGATAGTCACCTCTTTTCGAGTGAAGACCGGCAGATCTGAAGGGGGATCCGTTGAGGATCCCCCTTCCTTAGCTGATCCATGTGATATAAATAGCAGGTTGCAGTAGAGTTGGAGTTCGAAGCGAGGAAGAAAATCTATGCCGGAGAAGCCGGCTGCCGCCAACCAGCAGGAGATCGAGCGACTCCACGACGAGCTGGAGCGATTGCGCCAGGAGATCCACCTGCTGCGAACCATGCAGGCCAGAGCGGCCGAGTTGATGGTGCGTGACAGTATGGTGGCGCGGCTTTCCCGCGAACTCAATCAGCTCGACCTGGCCGAAATATCCCGCATCTGTATTGGTCCGGTCGCTCACATGTTTGGGGCCAAGGTGGCGTCGCTCTATCTGTTCGATCCCCAGCAGGGACAGCTGTCGCTGCTGGCCGCCAGCCATTCGCGTGAGTTGGCAGGTCGGATCGAAATCCTCAGTGAGTCTCATAGCAGGCGGGTGATGGCCCATGCGCTGCGGGAGAAGCGGGCCCTGCTGATTCACGACTTCGATCAGTACGATCGGGCCCGAGGCGAGGAGTTCGATCGGCCCTACCGAGATAACTACAGCAGCTGTTCGGCGATTTGCGCTCCATTGTTTGCCGGCTCACACATGGTGGGTGTGCTCAACTTCTCGGATAGGGAGAATGACACGCCGTTCGACGAGGCCACCGATGGGCCGCTGATCGATCTGCTGTCCAAGCTGATCGGTATCGCGATCTGCAACCACCAGCTCTTTATGGAGGTTCAGCAGCAGGCCCGGACGGACGCGATGACGCAACTGCTTGGACACAATGGATTCTTCGAGCAGTTGGATCGGGAAACGCTGCGCGTCAATCGCTACGGTGGTGAACTGTGCCTGCTCTATCTGGATATCGACAGCTTCAAGGACATCAACGACAGCATGGGGCATCTTACGGGAGATCACGTGATTCGAGAGGTGGCTCGGATATTGAGCGACAATGTCCGGATCGTCGATGTTCCAGCACGCTATGGTGGGGACGAATTCGCCTGTCTTCTGCCCAACACGATGATGGAAGGGGCGTTGGTGATCGCTCATCGGCTTCATGAACGTTTGATGGCCCACCTGTTCGAGTACGAGGGTCACCAGTTCAATATCACGGTGTCGATGGGGGTTGCCGAATACCAGCCGAAGACGACGTCCAAGGAGCTGATCAACACGGCCGACCAGGCTCTTTATCGGGCCAAGCAGTCGGGCAGGAATCGGGTCTGTAGTTCTGAGGTCGGGGCTGAGGGCGGGACGGTCGAATAAAAACAGGCCACTCGGTTCCCCGAGCGGCCTGTGTGCCTGTTTCAGCTTCCTTCGGCTGTACTTACTAGTGGGAAGACCGGGTCTGAGTGCTGCAAGTGAATCCGGAAAGTGGGGCCTCAAGCCGCAAGGTGCTTTTGTGTCAAAGGTTATGGCGTAAAGGGTTCGCCGCGTAGTGAGTCGGTTGGGCGCAGGGAGGTAGATGAATGGAGCGGCTGGACGGCAAGGTAGCAGTTGTTACGGGTGCGGGAGGCGGGCTGGGGCGTGCACACGCCCTGAGGCTGGCCGCCGAAGGTGCGCGGGTGGTGGTCAACGACCTCGGTGGGGCTCGTGACGGCAGTGGCGGGGGCCAGGTGATGGCGGATGGTGTGGTGGGGGAGATCCTCCAGGCCGGTGGCCAAGCGCTGGCGAGCTATGAATCGGTCTCCGAGCCCGATTCGGCAGAGCGGATCCTCCAGACCGCAATCGCGGCCTACGGCCGGCTCGACATTCTGGTCAACAATGCCGGGATCTTGCGGGACAAGACATTGCTCAAGATGGACGATGCGATGTGGGAGCAGGTACGGAAGGTACATCTGGATGGGACCTTCTATTGTGGTCGGGCAGCGGCGCGCTTGATGGCCGAGGCGGGGGAGGGGGGGCGGATAATCAACACCAGCTCGGTCTCCGGGCTGATGGGTAACTTCGGCCAGTCGAACTATGGCGCGGCCAAGGCGGGGATTGCTGGTCTGACTCGTGTCTGGGCCATGGAACTGGCACGGCATGGGATCACCGTCAACGCCATCGCACCGGTTGCCGCCACACGGATGACATCCGACATCTCGCGAATCTCTGACGATTTGCGCCCCGAAATGGTCAGTCAAATGGTGCTTTTCCTTGCTGGCGACCTGTCAGGTGACGTGACTGGACGAATCTTCGGCGTCCATGGCCGCCAGATCTTCGAGTACAAGATGCAGCGGACTGACGGTGTGACTCGCGAAACCGACTGGACGCCGGAGGAAATCCTCGAAGCGCTGCCGCTGATAGGCGGCGGAGCTCACGCTGAGCATGCTGACGCGGACAGTCCTGCTGTGGCCGCCGCATTCGAGAAGCTCGGTGCTGCGTTCGACGCTGGAAGAGCGGGAGACTGGCGGGCGACGTTTCACTATGTGGTTCGGGGGGGCCAGGACCACACGGTTCAAATCGACTCGGGCCGGGTGAGCATCCGTCAAGGCTTGCACGGTCTGCCCAGTTGCACGGTGCGTGTTGGTGGCGCGACGCTCGTCGAGCTCGTCGAAGGACGCACCACCGGTCAGCGAGCTTTCCTGGCGGGCCAGATCAAGGCGGACGACATGCAGGAGATGCGGCGGTTCGATCAGGCCTTTCGGTTGCCAGTGGGGTCCGGTCCTCCTTCAGCGCCTCCGGCCTGAGTGCGTGCGACCGGCGCCCTTGGGCGTCTGGCTGTCGTGATCTCCACCGAACTCTGCCGTGCGTTTGTAGTGCTTGACCCGCCGTTGAGCCTTGCGCAGGGCGTGCTTGTCTTGTTTGCTCTTGCGCGGTAGCGCCTTGAGCCGGTCCAGCTCCGCTCGCGCGATGCTCTGTCGCACAGCAGCGATGATCTTGCGCCGGACGTTGGCATGCTTGCCGTTCTTGCCGCCGCCTCCACGTACACGGGAGACAGCTGCCTCGAGCGCGGAAGTGTCGACTCGGGTGTGGTGGCGCTCGATCAGGCTGATCGAGTGCTCGATGAGTTCACGGGTCTCGGCCTGGGCGACTGCCGGTGTCGCCGGAAGGGCCATCAAGGCGGAGATGGCGCTGGCGATGACCCAGTGAGCGTATTTCCGTTCCGTCGGCTGTTCGTTCATGGCGTCATAAGCTTAGGCCGCTTGGTCCGAGCCGCCAATGTGACAAATTGTCAAGAATGTGGTGAGGCTGCCCAAACGCCCTGCCAGACGGAATCGCGCCAGAGAAACACCGCGAGCAGGTCTCCGCCGTCAGTCCCGGCGGACCATCATCGGAGGCTGCTAGAGGTTGTAGGCGATGTGCTGGGTCAGTTCGCCCATCCGATTGGTGTAGCTTCCGAGCTCGTTGTCGTACCAGCCGAAGATCTTGACGTGGGTCACAGGAATATGGACGCTCTTGTCTTCGGGTAGCTTGACATCGATGAAGCCCGTCCGGGTGTGGGTGTCGGCGCCCTCGATGATCACGGCGGCGTCTTCACCGACGAGATCCTGCGAGACGTTTTGCTCGGTGGTGAACTTGAGTAGTCCGCGGGATTCGTTTTCGCCGGCCTCCTGGTAGATCCTGTTGATCACGCTGCGGTCGATTGCCGGTGTGTTGCCAGCGAGTAACTCGGTCTGGAAGGTGACGTTGAGGATGATCAGGCTGACGGTCGGAGTCGGGATCCGCACCGAGTCAGCCATGAAGCCGATCTTGCTGATCTCGGGCATCACCTGCTCCAGCGCACGGGCTGCGTTGGTCGAGGTGAGGATGACGTTGTTGAGCGCAGAGCGCACCTTGCGCAGGTCCTTGCTGCCGGCTCCCGGGACGCTGTCCAGAACGCTTTGGCTGTTGGTTGCCGCGTGAACGGTGCTCATCCCGGCGGTCATGATGTTGCGGGTCACGTCTTGATCCAGCAGTGGCTTGAGCATGTGGGCCAGTGCAGTGGTGGTGCATGAAGCGGCCGCCACCATCGTGTGCTGTGCCGGATCGAACAGGTGCTGGTTGATGCCGTGGATCAGGGTCACGGAATCGGCGGGAAACTCGGCTTTCGACTTGCTCTTGAACGCCGAACTCTGCATGACGACCTTGGCGCCGGCTTCGAGGTGGCCGCGCAGCGAACCCTTGGGCGCATCGGCCGGAGCGTGGGGGTCGACGAACACGCCGGTGCAGTCGACGACGACCGAGACGCCGTGCTCGCGCCACGGGATGGCAACCGGATTCCGGTTGCTCGTCAGAAACTGAACCTCCTTGCCATGGATACGTATCAACCCGGTCGCCTCGTCGATGACCTGGATGTCTCGTTGTCCGCGGTAGCCATCGATGTAACGATGCAGAGGCCCGTAGGTGCTGTCCTTGGAGATGTACTCGGCGATGGATTCGAGCGACTGGCCGACCTCGCGGCCGAGATTGACGACCATTCGGTCAAAGTGATCCCGGGCGGCTTCGTACCATAGGGTCAGTTTGCCGATACGACCCAATCCGTTTATTCCGAGCGTTCGGTGGCGGCTCATCTGGTGGTCCCTTTGTTATTTCAGCTTGTCCAGGTAGACATGGCCCGCCCTGCCGTCGATCGTGAGCCAGTCACCCGGGTTGATTTGGTGTCCATTGAGCAGTGCAATCCGTTCCGACTCCCGAACGTCCAGCGTGCGGCAGTCGACGATGGCCACCTTGCCCAGTCGTTTGGCCGTCACGGCGGCGTGGGAGGTTGATCCCCCTCGCGCGGTCAGGATGCCGTGTACGCGGAGGATCATCCCGATATCTTCAGGCACCGTGTCGGGACGGAGCAGGATGATAGTATCTTCCGGGTTCCGGGCAAGTATTTCATCGATCTGTCCGGGATCGATTGCCACGCGCCCGGCGAGCAGGCCGCCGGCGACACCCATTCCGAATGCGCTGGGTGCGGGGAAACCGCGGGTGTCCACCTCTTCACCGATCATCTCTTTCGGCGTGTCCATCACCATCGGTCGCTTCTGCAGCAGATGGAGGTCTTCAGCTCGAGGAGATTCGAAGGTGAACTCGATTTCCAGCGCGTCGTGGTCTCGTTCGTTGACCAACTCTTCGGCGATCGCGCGCAGCTTGTTATAGACATCGGGGAAATCCCGCTCGAGAGACTGTTGTCCCTCGGCGTAGGCCGCGCTGCCCAGGCGCTGGGCCTCCGAGATCGGCAGGGGATTGACCAGCCCGCCGACCAGATCCTCGCCTTGGCTGCGCAGGGTGTAGTCGCCGAACAGTCGCACTTTGCGACTAGGGGGCTCGAGCGGGTTGCGAGTGAACGTGACTCCGGAGCCGGACTGCCGACTGAGATTGCCGAAGACCATCTTCTGCACGATCACTGCCGTCCCCCACTCGGAGGCCACGCCCATGTGATTGCGGTAGATCTGGGCGCGCTCGGAGTCCCACGAGCGAAGCACCTCTCGTACGCATGCGGTCACCTGGCGGTGAGGGTCCTCGACAAGCCGAACGCCCTTATCTGTCGCTCGAGATTTGTAGGTCAGTGCAAGCTCCCGCATCTGCTCCGCCGAGAAATCCAGCTTCTGTCCCACGTCGTAGCGGTGCTTGAATTCGGTCATGATGCTGTCGAAGAAATCCCGATCCACGCCGCTCGACATGGCCCAACACTGGATGAAGCGGCGGTAGGAGTCCCACGCCATCCAGGCCCGCCCCTCCTGTTGCGACATGGCTTCGGTCAGTTCGTCGTTCAGCCCGACGTTGATGAAGGTCGTCATCAGCCCTGGCATCGAGACCGCTGCACCTGACCGAATCGACAAGGTGAGCAGCGCCTCCGGATCGCCGAGACGCAGGCCGGTGATCTCCTGTAGTTGATCGAGGGCGGAATGGATCCGCTGGTTGGTGTCCTCGTAGAACGCCCGGTGTCGCAGGGCGGGAAGAACACTGAACAGCTCGGTTGTCAGGATGAAGCCCGGCGGGACCTTCTGGCCAAAGGCAGCCAGCTGCTTGATCGCCAACGCCTTGTAACCCAGCGTTATCTGGTCGTCGGTCATCGGGTTGGGCTCGTGAAGCCACGAGACCAGTGTCTCCGGATCGTAGTTCATCATCCGCGTCAGGGCCGGCCCGTCGAGCCGCTCCGAGAGGCTGAGGATGAGGTGGTGTGCCGAGGCGATGTAGTTGTCCAGCGTCTGTAGGCCCAGTGCGTTGACCAGGATCTCCCGGAGCGCTACCTCGGCCACCGCCTCCGGCGACAGCCCGTAGGATTCGCAATGGCGCTGGTCGTGCTCGAGCACCTGGCGGATTGCCCGGTCATGGATCCGGACCGACACGCGCACCAGATTGGATATCGTGTGGGACAGGAACTTGAAGATGTTCTGGTATTGCTGGAAGGTGAAATTAGCGCGACCGAAGCTGACCTGGAGCAGGCGTAGGTTGGCCGAGATCGTGTTCTGGCTCTGGATCCCGCCTGCCGCCAGAGCGCGCTCGAAGCGCTGCAGGTCCTCGGACATCCGCCGTAGGGATTCGCGTGTGGCGTACTTGTCCCTGAAGTCGGCGTTGATCTCTTCAAGCAGGCGGGCTACCAGGCGCTCGATGCGAAACGACAGCCCGAGCGCGTCGAACTTGGGCTCGCTGTAGTGCCCGTACATCGAAGGGATCCCGGCGGCGATGTGACGCTTGTGATAGATGTTCTCGTGCCCCTCCGACGGGCGGGGAGAGAGGATGACCCCGTTCAGTTCCTCCATCAGGCACAGCGCAGCGTCCAGCAGCTTGTTGCGCGTGCCGGTGCGCACCGCGTCGTTGACGTGTGGATCTTCGGAGGCCGCCTGCCACCCCGCCAGCGCCGTGGTGAACTGTTTTCGCACCCAGGGCTCGATTGCCCGGCGGCGCTCCACCAGGAAGGCATAGTCCACCACGGCCAGCGAATATTTCTCCTCCAGCAACTGGTACAGGCGCACCAGTAGGTACACACGCCGCCGATCCCGCTCATCGGGGCAGTCGACGGTGAGAAGCAACTCCTGAAGCGGGTCGGGGGACTGATCGAGCAGTGAATCGATCAAGCTGCTGGAGTTGGTCTCGAAACTCTGGGATTTCATCAATGCTTGCAAAAGAGCGTGCGGTCCGTCCGCCCAGTGCTGTTGCTGAAGCACGTCGTTGAAGATGTTCGGTGGCAGATATTCCGCGATCTGGCTCGGGTCCAGAAAAGTCCAGTAGTGCAGCGTCGCGCGGCAGAACTCGACCAGCCGATTGGAGGATTCGGCATGGACCTGTTTGCGTACGAAGTGCATCAAGGAGTCGCGGCGGCGGCAGATTTCGTCGATCTCGGTCGACACGGAGCGCAGCTCGCCCTCTGCGCCCACGTCATTGAAGAAAACGGGAAACGAGCCGAGCAACTGGCGCGCGACGAAAAAGATCGGCCGGATGTTGGCGTTGAGAAACTCGGTGATGTCTCGCTGAAACAGATCGGTGTCCGCAATGAACACGCCGCCCAATCGGAGCTGAACCTGAAGCGCCGCTGCCAGCCGCTCGTAGAGCAGAGGGTTGGAAGCGATGATCCGCAGCCAGCAGCGGATGTTGGCCAGGTGGTACGGATTGACAAGCGTCTGCCACTCGCTGGTTGCCCCGCGAATGTCGGCATACTCGAACTTCCAGCTGATCAGGTCGTCCGTCAAGTGGTTGGCGGCCCGCACGATATTCGCCTTGCCGAGTGCCTCACCGATCACCTGATAGATCTGGAAGCGCATGTCAGGATGCAGTTCTTCCCGCTGATGGAAAAAAGCGGTCAGGTGGTCGAGCAGGCGGATGAAGTCCATCATCCGTTCGGGGGCCAGGAGCTTCTTGACCACCGCCAGCAACCGGACCATCACCTCTTTGTCACGGTAGCCCAGTGTGTCGTCCTTGAGCAGGAACAGGCAGACCGCGAAGCGGTCCTCCAGGTCGCCGACCTGGTCCAGAGAACCGAGCGTGTCCGCGACAAGATCGGAGTAGAGCGGAAACTCACCGGAGACCAGCGCCGGTCCGTCGGCTTCTGCGAGCCGGTCGGTCAACTCTGCGATCCGGTTGGCTGCTGTCTGCTGGAAGCAGGCCGCCGCCTTCTCGGCCTCGTTGGTTTCGACCCTGCCGCTGCGCATCCAGCTCGCGACATCCAGATGGCTGGCTGCTCTGGAGTAGGCTTCGTGTAGCAGCTGCCGGTGCAGGTCGGTGACCTGCTCGGCCAAGGCCTCCCGTTTGATGGCCCTCGCGATCAGGCGGCGGAGGTCGTTGTCCCGCTCGAGGAAGGGGGCAGGGGCCTGTTTGATCAAGCCGTCTAACGACCTGAGGATCTCGATCATTCGGCTTTCGTACAGTTCCCCGTGCTCTCCATCCAGGCAAGCCGCGCACCACTTGGCGAGCTGCCGAAGCAGCGCTGAGGTTTGCTTGTCGGTCAGCGGTTGGTCGAGCAGCAGCAGGGGCAGTTCGGAGAGCAGCCTGAACAGGTTGGCACGATCCTCAGACCGTTCGAACGTTTTCCAGTTTCGCAGCAGGACGGTCTGCAGACCTTCCAGCACGCTGTTTACGTTGCGATATTGGTGAAAGTACTCCTGAAGTGTCTCCCGCAGCGACTCTCGGACACCATGCCACTTTTCTACGGCCGCCAGCAGTGGCAAGTAGCGGGCCGGTATCTCGACTTCTTGTGCCGTGCGCTTGATGTTTGCCCGCAGC
>CAZANL010000002.1:7515-18978 GCA_964486115.1 uncultured Planctomycetota bacterium | reverse complement strand
GCGTCGGAGTCGAGCGGGATCTTGGCGCCACGGCTCATCGGCCTGCCCGGTTCAGTCTTCCTCGGTGAGGTGGTTTGCGAGCCGGCTGCGTAGGTCGCCGATCACGTCAACCAAGCCGAGCAGAACGCGCGCGAACTGCCCCAGGACATAGAGGAATAACCAGGCGACGATGCCGAGAACGGCCCACATCACCGCGAACATGTGTGCCTGTTTGGCGCTGGTCGCCATTACCGCGGCAGGCCCCTTGATCACAAAGTAGGTCGCGATCGCCTCACAGGCGAGGATCAGCAGGATCCCGAGCAGGGAGGAAAAGGAGGCGACCTTGCTCAGCGTGTCATACCCCTCGACAGTCCGATGCGAACGCCGCGGACTGCGATCTGTGGTGTCCGTGCGATTGGAGCCGCGGGTGCGGCTGGTCTTGCGGGCTGAGGGGGCTGGTTCTTGTGGCTCCTGTTCAGCTGATTCGGGTTCTGGAGTCTCCTCGGCGACAGCTGCCTCTTGCTCTCGGCGTTTCTTGGGTGCTCCCGCGCGCGAACTGCTCCTGCGGCGTCCGCCACCTCCCGCCTCCGCGCCTCTGGAGGTGCTCTTACGCTGCGAGCCCCCCTCCTCGTCGATCGAGGCCTTACACCGAGGGCACTTCAGGCCGGCACCGATCTTCTCCGGCGCCAGTCTGATCGACTTGCCACACTCACAGGTGTATTTGACGGTTGCTGATTTAGCCATCGTGTTGTTTCTTAGCGCGGCGACTTGCTCTGAATAAAATCGAACGGACGCAAGCTCACATCGGGATTCAGAATAGAACCCGTCACCTTGACCGGGAATACGTTTCGCTTGACCTTGCGCCACAGTCGGTCGACTATTGGTATTCTAGGGATTGTCTCTGGCGCAAACCACGTCGTCAAGGTGACATCCAAGTTTCCACCGAAATCGAGCTGCCCCTTGCCGCGCAGTTCGATGGGTGAACTCTGGAAGACGACCTTCCTGAAGTCCAGTTTCTTGTGGTGCATCGTGAACTCGACGGCTCCGGTGCGGAAGGCCGCTGGTGACTTGAGGTCGAACGCTTCGGTCAGGCCGAGGAACAGCGGAAGCTTCCAGATGTAGCCATCCTTGATGTAGGCTCCGCCCTTGCCCAGCAGGCGGGCGCTGTCTCCGCCCAGCCCCTCCAGTTCGATCCCGGCTGTGAACGTACCCGAGAGTTCTTTCTTGGGTAGGAGCTCTTTGCCGAGCTTGGTCAGGTCGACGTTCTCGACGCGGAAGCGGGCCCTGAAGGCCCCCAGTTTGGAGAGGTCGGCAGTCATTCGGCCGACCAGCTGGCCCCCGTAGATTCTGCCCGTCAGGTTCTGAATCGTCATGTAACGGTCGACGATGTTCCAGTCCAGCGATAGTCCCGTGGTCCGTATCCGGGCGAGGCTCAGTTGGCCACCGCGGATCTTGCCGCGACCGGTGTGGGTCTGATCCGAGATCGTGCCTGAGCCATCGAAGCCCAGTCGGATATTATTGAGCGCGATACCAGGATCGAGGCTGCAGTTGGCCAATCGCCCAGAAATCCGGTAGTCCAGGCGTGTCTTGTCGGTCAAGTAGCCCTCGAGCTGGACTTTCAGGTTGCGGATCTGTCCGCCGAGCTGGAACTTGCTCGGTTTGTTGCCGATATAGGGACTGAGCGCCTGGAGTAGATTCTGGTCGATGAAGAACTGCTTGGACGTGATCCGCAGGTCGAGTCGATTGCTGAGGAACGATGGCGCGGACATTCCGGCGGTGGCCAAGGGCAGCCCCAGGGCCAGGGGCAGCAACTCCCCGCGGCGGACCGAGCGAATCTTGCCCGAGAGCATGACTTGCGACTTGCCGTGGGCTGCCTGCAGATCCTTGAAATGGACCAGGTGCTTGTTGACCTCGACCTTCCCGCCTGTGATGAGCAGTGGGTAGTCGAACGGTTTCAGGCGGACCCCGATCTGGACCGGTGTGAACAGGATGACCGGACTGATTTCGGGAGAGGCCGGGTTGCTGCGCAGCAGGCGACAGTTGACGTCGAAGCGGCCGGAGGGTCGAAGCGTGTTCCAGATCTTGCGAGCCCGTGGTGGCAGACAGCGGCCCAGCAGCGGATCTAGTTGCGCTCCCTTGGCCTGGATCGCGATGTCGATCCGGTCATGTGGATTGGCGTTGCCGATCAGGCCGTTGATCACGATCTTCGCAGTCCCAGCCCGCCCTTCGAGGTGCTGGAAGAGCACCTTCTTGCGGGTGAAGATCAGCGTGCCACGAAGCTGGTCGACCGGATAGGGGAACTCGAAAAACCGCATCGACGCATTGCCCCGGGGCATCAGGCGCAGGAACCGTGGCAGCATCTTGCCCCCGCGTTTCTTGGCCAGCGACAGGTGGAGGTCTACGGTTCCGCGGGGATCATACTGGTCGTAGATCCGGCGAAGCCTGGGCTCGAGCGCCTGACGTGTCGTCTGACAGAAGGGCACGCTCGTGGCGTGCATGTCCAGTAGCACCTGCTCGGTGCCGTCGGAGTAGCCCTGCACGGTGCCGGTCACACGAGCCCGGATCTTTCCGCTGCGGCCGGTCACCTCGACGAACTCGATGCGCGAGCCGTCGAGCCGGATCAGGCCGCGGACATCATGGAACGTCAGGGGGAAGTCGCGCGGTCGGACGGTGCCATCGAGTACGCGTAGCTGGCCTTTCACGTGTGGCCGCTGTGCACCGCGTAGTGAGACTCGGACCTCGCCGGTCAGCCGAGCGTTCGGCCAGGCATCGACGAACGTCACCATCTCTTTGGCCGGCAGGAGAGGAGAGAGGGAGGGGTCGAGGCCGAGGGGGTCGAAGAAGACCCGAAGCTCTCCGTGCGGCTGGGCTTTGCTCTCGAGCCAACCATCGATCACCAGCTTGGAGTTGGCCACATGGGCCGCCAGCTTCTCGGCTGTTATTCGGCGAGCGCTGAGTCGCACGGTACCGCCTGTGATCCGAATCGGCGTGTTCTTGTACCGCAGCATCAGCGGCTGGGGCACCACACGGCCGGTCGCCTCGACCTGGCCAGCGGCATTTCGGGTCAGTCGGAGCTGCCCCGAGACCCAGCCCGCCAGGGCCAGGTCTCGAGCCTGCTTGCGGGTCTCGGGCGGCAAGATCCCGATCAGAGTGTCGGAGAGTTCGACTTTGTTGAGCGCCAAATCGAGCGAGAGTGGTCCCTTCTGGAAGGGTATCTTGCCCCCGGTGCAGCGGACCAGTCCCTCCGGTAGGCGCGTGGTCAAGTTCTCTATCTCGAGCGAATCGCTGCCGGCGGTCACCACACCGTTGATCTGCGACAGCCGCAGCTTCTTGTGGGTCAGCGCGACCTCTCGCAGGGTCAGCTGATGACGTTGTCTCAGCGGCTGTCCCTGTGCTTTTTGCCAGCTGGCCGAGAGTGTGATCCCACCTGTAGGACGGGCCTCTATCCACTGCTCGTGTAGCCCTTCGATCATTGGCGGAGGAAAGGTCCTCAGGTCGAGATGGGGGGCGCTGGCCTCGATCGACATTGCTTCTCTGGCTCCCCCCGGGTCCTCCAGCCAGCCCTCGATATAGATCGGTTGGCCACGATAGCTCGCGCGGCAGCCGATCAGGCGGAGGCGCTTTCCCTTTCCGAGGACCAGGTCGCCGTTGATGTCGTCGATCGTTCCGACCAGGCTGCGAAGTCTGAGCCAGCCGTTGCGTATCGAGACGCGGGCCGGGGCCTCGCTGCCGGGGAGAGGGATTCTCACGACGATCCCCAGGGCGCCATCTGGCTCGAACTGCGAATCCAGGGGAAGGCCGGTCAGAGATTCGAGGTGGCGTGTGAGGCGTGGGTCGAGCCGAATCATCTGAGACGGCGTTTCTGGTGCGATCATCAGGTGCTCACCCTGAACACGGCCGACCAGTGAGATGCCGGCGAGTCTCGCGCGCAGGGGCTGGGGGGTGCGAAACCTGCCATCCTTGTAGACCAACCGACCTGACACGGACTGGACCAGGCCGGGCAGATCTCCGGGGGCCAGCGTCACCCCGCGCAGGGTCAGGTCCAGCTGGATGTCCAACGCCCCACCCGGTTTCTTGTGGTTGCCCGTGAAGCGGACCGAGCCGAAGATCGAGCCCCCGCTAGCGCCCAGCGACCGCCACTTCGAGCGCAGCTCGGGGACCATGTTGTCAATCAATGGGTGTGAGTGTTTGAGGATGATCCGATCTACCGGCTCGATGTTGAAGTCCAGCGAGCCGTTCTCGGCCAGAAAGCCACTGACCTTGGTCAGTCCCAGGCCGGGTTCGGAGAACGTGCCGTGGAAGTCGATCCGGCCTGTGTTGGGTGGGGAATCAATGCGCAGTTCTATCGGCTTGAGACTCGTCTCACGGTCCGCTAGCAGTACGCGGGGGTCGTGGTAGACGACCCGCCCCTCGGTGATCCTCACGATCGGGACATTGCCCCCGCGCGCCTGACTGATCTGCTTGAAGGGGCGGAGGATCCGATCGAAGTTCCACTGTCCCTTGGCGTTGCGGGTGATGTGGAGCGTCGGCTGCTCTATCCGAATCTCGCTGATCTGGCTGATCGAACCGGGCTCGAACAGCACGATGACGCGGCGCACGTCGAGGAACCGGCCCCTGCCGGAAGTGGTCAGCGTCGGAGTGGTTTCCCGGATTCGTAGCCGCCTGATGATCGCCTTGCTCTCGAACGGGGAGACCTCCACCTGCTCGATCACGATGTCGGCGTCCCTGAAGAACTGGTGTAGCTGGTCGGTGACCAACGCCACCGATTTCTCGGGGTTCTTGATGATCCCGTAGTACAGGTAGAGCAGACCGATGACGAACAGCAGCAGCAAGGTGCCGAGGGTCGCGAGCCATGCCCGCCAGTTCTTGACCAGCTTGAGGGCCTTACGGCGGTTGGTCAGGCGTTCCATGGGGTGGATTTTGGGGAGATGCTGGATCTCGCTTAATTAATATGGAGGTGACCCAGCCCGATAATGAGCCTAGCACACACTCCGGCGGAAGTCAAAACGGCGGAGGCGGCTGGTATACCTGTCGGTCCGGCAAGCCGATTCCCAGGTAGTGGCGGCGAACGCGGCGTCCGAGCCCGCACGTGATCGCGTAGGGAATCGTTCGGGCATGCTGGGCCACCTGCTCGAGTGTAATTTCCTGCTCGCCGTCCTGTCCGATCAGAGTCACGATGTCTCCGACCTCCGCGTCCGGCAAGTGCCCCACGTCGGCCAGGCAGTAGTCCATCGATATCGCCCCCACGAGGGGTGCGCGCCGTCCCCGAATCAGGACCTCCGCCCGATTGGACAGCGCCAGCGGAAGGCCGTCGTCGTAGCCCACCGGCAGAGTTGCGATTCGTGTCGGCTTGCTGGTCACATGCATTCGGCGATAGCTCAGCGGAGTACCTGTGTCGACCTGTTTCAGGTAGATGATCTGTGTTCGGAGGGCCAAAGCGGGTCGAAAACCCAGCCCACGCACATCTTTGCTGCCTGGTTGGACACCATAGAGCAAAATCCCGGGTCGCACCATGTCGAAGCGCGCTTCTGGGTATCGCAGAAGCGCCGCCGAGCCTGCTGCGTGGCACAAACCGATGAAACCCTCCTCGGTGCGTACCCGCGTCACTATGTTGCGGAACCGGTCCAGCTGGTTATTCGTGAACTCGGGGTCGGCGGGGGTCGAGCAGTGGGTCGCCAGTCCGTGCAGTGCTGTGGATGGTTCCTTGGAGATCGCAGTCAGCAAGGCATGAGCGTCCTCGGGTCGGACCCCGAGGCGGCCCATCCCCGTGTCGATCATCACGTGAACAGGCGCCACCCGGTTCTGCCGTCGCGCCTCCCGGCCCAGGATCCGCAACTGGTCGTGGGAGTGAATGCTGGTCGAGATGCCGTAGCGCACTACCGCCTCGATCTCCCCCTCGACAACCGCGCCCAGGACTATGATGGGGCAGCGGATGTCCGCTTGTCGCAATTCGATCGCCTCGGACGAGTCCCCGACGCCGATCATCTCAGCTCCCGCGTCGACGGCAGTTCGGGCCACAGCTGCGGCGCCGTGGCCGTATGCATCCGCCTTCAGCACGACCATCAGGCGAACCTCGGGGCCGACGATGCCTTGAATCAGCTTGAGGTTGGAGCGGATGCTGTCCAGGTCGATCTCGGCCCAGACTCTCTCCCGGCGCATGGTTGGCCTCGCAAAGGACTTAGGTGCCCACAGCTCCCCCCGTGAGAGCTCCCCGATCAATTTTCTGACGGGACCCCGAGACGAACAAGCTGGATTACTTCCCCTTCTTGCCAGCGTCGCTCTTCGGCGATGGGAGTTGAGCGGTCTTGCCCTCGAGCGCCTCGACCCGCTTTTCGAGCGCGCGGACTTGCTGCTGGGTGTCGGTCGCGAAAGTTCCGAGCTTTTGGCGTTGTTCCGCGCTCTGGTACGTACTGCCGATGAAGGCGGTCAGGAAGAGGATGAACAGCGCCAGCGCTATCGGGGTCTTCATCGCGGCCCTGCTCCACTGGTCGTTCGTTGCGTTCGCAGACATGAAATTTCCTTAGCTTGAGTGTGGGGTGCCTAAAGGTCCGTGGCGAACGACTGATAGGGTTTGCGCATACGTGCCCATCTGTCGGCACCAAGGTGCTGTTTGATCGTTTTCTGCGTGCCGTTCATCACTTCGATGAACCACTCGATGAATTGCTGCTGCATGGTTGGATCGATCGATGTGCTGAAGAAGTGAAACAGTGTCCACGCTTGAGCTTCGAACATCTCCAGTTGATGAGCCGATTGGGTTGTGGTTGTGTCAAAGGACTCGATCTGTTCCAGCGTCAGCCGGGTTCCCGCCCGAATGGCGCGTCGCATGAGCATGCTGGGGCGCTCGATAAAGACGGACCAGTCGACCTGGCGCGGAAGAACCGTGAATCCCATGAAGTGGTACTTCCATCCTGCGATGGCCCAACTCGGCGGTCGATGGCCCATCGCCTGGCGATAGTACATCTCGGTTACCGCGCCTGCAACGACTTGAATGAAATCGAGCAGTGTTCCCGTGCGGTCGTAGGCGGCCAGGCTGTTGGGCTCACCGAGCACCATTGTCTGGCGTCCCGCTGCTATCCGGTGCTCACCGGACTCCCCGTTGGACAGGTGATCGAGATATGTGCGATGCTCGCTGAAGGCCAGGATCTTCCATGGCTTCGTGGCGTCAGGCCGTTTGGGCCAGACTTTTGTCAGCTTGGAGTACAGATCCTCCAGCACCATTGCGAGCTTGGCGATGAACAGACGACCGCGGTCCGAGTGAATCTCGAAGTGTGTGGTCTGGAGGGTGCTTGCGGCCCGTTCCCAGCCGAGTTGCTGGCGCTCCTGATGTTCGGTGATCCATTTGCCCTGGTGTTTGGTGAAGCCTTGCGCCTGCAGTCGTGTGTCTTCGAGCTGGGCCCATTGGCCGTCGACCAGGCGCGAGCCGGATTGGAGCTTCTTCAGCCGAGCGGCGTTGACCCACTCGCCGTTGTACAGCGTGAGGTCCTTCTGGAGTGCCTTGGCTTCGCTCGCCGTGACGAGGCGCTTGTCATGCACGACAAAGCCCCCCTGCGGGGGGGCGATCCAGCGCGCCTCCGCGAGGAAGGCGTCGACAGCCGCCTGATGTTTCTTGCGGGCGGCGATCAGCAGGTCGTGCATTTCCGACTGCCAGCCGAGCGCCCAGGCTTGCGTTCCGAGCAAGAACTTGTCCTTGGCGGTCAGTGGCATCTGGGATAGCAGAGCGCGTAGATCTGGAAAGGAAATACGGGTCCATGCGACTCGCGCGCCGCTGGACAGTTGAACGCCTTCGGTGTTCGCTCCCTTGATCGGTGCGGGCTTGCCCTGCCACTGGAGAATCGGCTTACTCAGCTTGTCGGCCGCGACAACGAACCGCTCGATCAGTGCCGCTAGCTGCTCGGTGCGCTGGATGCGCCGGCGAACCTCGGACTTGAGTGATGCTGCCTCGATAAGCGGCAGGTAGGCACGGTAGTCCTTCACGGCTAGAGAGAAGAGGTTGGCCCGCGCCAGGCCGTCCACCCCCCGCAATGCGTGGCGCATGGCTCGGTGATCGCGTCGGGCACGCCAGCGTTGCTGTGGGGTGCTTCCGGTGAGGTCGGCCAGGTCGCGGCGCACGGCGTCGGACACCAGGTGGTGGCGCGGTAAGGCCAGTAGTCGGCGAGAGATCGCTGGACGCAGCCACTGCGCCCAGCCGAAGCGCAATCGGGCCTCGAACAGCTGACCTGTCCGCAGCAGCGCAACGCCGTGATAGAACGGGGCGTCTGCCATGCTGTTGTAAGACACCGGAGAGGCGTTGCGGAAGATCTCGTCCGCTTCTGTGTAGGCGTGTGTCGCAACGAGCAGCATGCCGTAGACGATGAACTCGTAGCCGGTCTTGAATGGAGAGAGCTTCTCCAGTATCTGCCGCGCTCTGTTGACGGTGAAGCCCGGATTTGCGCCGGCTCCGCGCAACTGGAGCCAGGCCTGGTGGACCCGGGTCGTGCGGGCCGTTTCTCCCTTGTTGTCATCGCAGGCGGCGGCCGCATCGAAAGCGGACTGAGCCTGGTCCAGCTGTCCGGTATCCATCAGGCAGAGGCCGCGGCCCAGGTGGGGCAGGGCGTGAGTTCGACCGCTGACCTTGATGATCGCATCATATCCGGCGAGGGCCTCTTTGTAGCGTCCGGCGCGCCAGAGCAGGTCGGGCTTGAGCAGCACCTCCGCTCCACTCAGCTGGGAGATGCTGTTTGCCTTGTCGAAGGCGGCTAGCGCCAGGTCGGTTTCACCCATGCCCATGTATATGTGGCCGAGCAGCAGGTGCACCTGACTCTGAGCGGTGACCGGCAGTTTCCCGCCGTTGGCGATGTACTTGGTGAACCCGGTGATGCACTTCAGGATCCAGTGGAGCGCCTCGGGCAGGTTCCCCAGATGGAACTGGTCTTGTGCCATCACCAGCTGGGCCTGGAAATTAGCGGATTGGGCGCGGCACACCGAGCTGAGATACTGCAGCGATGCGAGCCACTTCTCCTTTTCGAACATCTTGACCCCGGCCTGCAACTTCTGCTCCAACGTCAGGAGCTTGGGCGGAGTGGATTCGGTGGGCTTCGGCTTCGGCTGGGGTTTCGGTTTTGGGGCTGCGGCATCCATTGCGACTTGCAGCTTCTGGGTTAGTTTCTGCAAGTCGTCTGCGAAGCCGGGGGGCAGCGCGCCCCAGAGACCTTGCAACAACTTGTCAGCCTGCTCGAGCTTCTTCTCGGAGATCAGCTGTTCGAGTTCCTGCCTCTTGGGGTGGAAGATCGCCTCGCCCTGCTGGCGGATGAGCGCGGTCAATTCTTGCTCGACGGTTTCCCACTGAGTACCGCCGCCATTGCTCTCCAGCGTTTCTTTGAACTCCTCGAGAGCGTCCACCGAATCGGAGAGCTGGCCCTTCTTGATCACCCGTAGAGCGGCTGTCCGGGCACGAATGAGCGCCTTGTTGGTCAGCCTCGGCTGAGCGGGACGTTCCTTTTTTTTTGGAGTCGTTGGCGGCTTGGCGATGCTCTGCTTGGTTGCGACGGGTTTGGCCTTTGCGGACTTGCCCAGGCTGATCTTGTCAGCTGAGTCTGGCGAGCCATCCTCGGACGTGTTGGAGGACAGCAGAATGCCGAGTGTGATGATCAGCGAGACCGAAACGACCGAGATGGTGATTCCCACCTTGGCCGTGACCCCCCGTTTTTCGGGGGTTGGCCTGCGGGTGCTGCTGCCGGCGTCTGTCTGCGTACGGCGGGTGCGGATGCGAGTAGACTCGCTTGTGCTGCGGCGAGTGGGGCGACGCACCCGGGTCGTCCGCGTGGTCTCGCCCAGCTCGGAACGCTTTTTCCTGGGGGTTGCCGGCGCCTCAGGCCGCTGCGACAGATTGGCCGCCTGGTCGGCCGTTATCAAGCCGGCTTGAACCATCATCTTCCGCAGATCCTCGACGGGCTGGACCACGCAGCGGATCAGCGCATTGTAGAGCTTCTTGTCTTCCAGCATTTCGCGCTGATAGGCCGCGCGAAGGAGCTGTTCGTTTTCGTCCAGCCCAGGAATCCGCTCCATGCCGTAGGAGGTGATCTGGGTATAGGAGAGAACGAAGTTGTCCAGTTGCGGGTCGAGCGATTCGCGCAGCTCCCGATCCAGCTGGTTGCGTTCGCTGAGGGTCTCGAGCAGCGTCATCGGTTTCAACTCGCCCGCCTTGAGCCCCTCCTTGATCTCGCCCATGCAGGACTTGAGGTCGTCCCGGTCGACCCACTTCTCCGACACCAGGTAGCGGCCGAAAAACCAGGTGGCGGTGTAGATGTTGCGCTGGGTCAGTTGCGCGACGAGCTGCTCCAGACGGTCTGCCTCGATCAGGGTCTCCGACACCATCCGGTCGCCCAGCAAGCCCCCTCCGGCCTCCAGCATCGCATGCAGCTTGGTCTCGTTGAAGACCCCCGTCGCGATTGCGAGCTTGCCGAGTTCCAGTTCTGATTTGAGCGCCATGTGTGGTCTCGTGGGAGAGTTTTGCAGCTTACCGGACGCTCTGTGTCAGAGCAAGCACACGCCTCTCGGGCTCGTTGCTATTGTCCGTGCGGCAGGCAGGTCAAATCAGCTTCCGCGAACGCCGGACAGCCCATAGACTGGCTCCGCCGTCAGCGAGTCGAGCGGACGGCCATGGTCGGCCAGGGCTAGCAGCGTTGCTGGGCTCGGTGGGTTGCTCGGGCCCAGCGGGTTGTCCGGCCAGTGGCTGCGGTAGGCTGATGCGCCGCTGCCGATCAGGGGCAGGGCCGGTCCGACAACGAGTCGCTCGGGGCGAGTCACTTCGAAAGGGCCTTCGGCCTGAGGAGGTACGCCGGCGCTGCAATAGAAGCGGGCGTAGACCGACTCCCGGCGGGCATCAATCAACACTGCGAAGGGCTCTGTGAACGGTGCGTCAGCCGCTAGCACGTCGATGCTGTCGACACCGACCAGCGTTGTTTCCAGCTCGAGAGCAAGCACCTTGCCGACGGCCAATCCGATACGTAGTCCGGTGAACGAACCCGGTCCAATGCTGACCGCGATTCGCTCGAGATCGTGTGGGCGCCAGCCAGCCCCGGCCAGGAGACGGTCGAGGGTTGGGATCAACTCACGGGCGTGGACCAGTTTCTCGGGAAAACGAACCTCTTCGACGAGTGCACCATTCTCACCGATAGCAACGCCGCCCATTGCGGCGGATGTCTCGAAGGCGGCTGTCTTCATCGCGCTGCGCTGGAGACGTCGCCTCGGCCGATCCGTGCAACCAGCAGGTCTGAGAGGGCTTCGGCAGAGGTCTCGGCGGCCGCTGCGTCGAAGTCCTCGACCAGCACTCGGGCCTTGGGTTCGGTGCCTGAGTAGCGGATCAGCACTCGCTGACCGGAGGCCTCGCAGCGCTCGATCAGGTCGGCTAGCCCATCGATCTGGTCTAGCGGGGGCTTGTCGGTGACCCCCAGGTTGCGGCGTGCCTGCGGGCAGGGTGTGTACAGATCTGCTAGTTCGGTCAGC
>CAZANL010000002.1:0-7505 GCA_964486115.1 uncultured Planctomycetota bacterium | reverse complement strand
CAACCCGTCGCCGAACGGATGGTCCCCGTCACGAAACAGGATGTGTCCGGACTCTTCGCCGCCAAGCACTGCGCCGGTCTCGTCCATCCGCCGGCCGACAGGGATGTCGCCGACCGGCGCACGCTCGAGCCGGATGTCGTGCGCCGACAGCAGCCGCTCCAGCCCCAGGTTGCTCATCACCGTGCCGACGACGACGGGCACGGGTAGCGCGTGGCGCTGTTGCCGCTCCAGCGCGCAGAGGGCTAGCATCATGTCGCCGTCGACGAGTTGCCCTTCGCTGTCGAGCAGCATGGCTCGGTCTGCGTCGCCATCCAGGCAGACCCCCAGGTCCGCCTCGGTTGCTCGCACCAGGTCGGCCAGCTCGAGTGGGGCCAGCGCTCCACAGTTCTCGTTGATCCGCGCCCCGTCAGGTCGCTCGTTGACCGCCCGCACGCGGAGCCCAAGCCTCGCATAGAGCGCGGGGCCGACGTGGCATGCAGCGCCCCGAGCGCAGTCGAGCACGACGTTCATCCCTTGCAATTCGGCGTCGTCGAACTGCTTGACCAGGTGGTCGATGTAATGCGTGGAGATCTCTCGCGTCGAGGTCCGCGTTCCGCAGCGCTCGAGTTGCGGTCGGTGGCCTTCCTCGATCGCCAGGACCAGGCCCGCCTCGATCTTCCGCTGGATCTCCCCCGACAGCTTGTGTCCGTTTTCGCCGAGCAGCTTGATGCCGTTGTCCGCAGGCGGATTGTGGCTTGCTGAGATGACCACCCCAGCAACAAACGGTCCATGGGCTACCGCGCTGGCCACGCAGGGCGTCGGCAACAAGCCCCCCGAGACCACGTCCGCACCGGCCTCGAGCAGGCCAGCGGTGAGCGCGGCTTGCAGCATTGGACCTGAAGTGCGGCTGTCGCGGCCGATCAGCACGGGGCCGCCTTGTCCCCCGAGGACTCGTCCCAGCGCCATCATGGCGTCCGTCGAGAGGGGTCCTTCTCCCGCCTTGCCGCGAATGCCGTCCGTGCCGAAGTAGCGCCCCATGGCTAGTGCGCCACCCAGTTCGTTGTGCAGGCCGAAGTCGCGCTAGCGACTCTTGGGTGCAACCAGCGAGCTATGCCGGCCGAGACGCAATGTGACCGCGCAGTGGCGGGGTGTCGGGTGGCCGTCATTGCTGATCGCGCGGCGGCCGGTTGACGGCATGGACCCTGGACGAGCACGACTAGTTTTTCCTGGCCAGCTTGATGTATACCTTCTCGACGGGTTCCTTGCCGCGCAAGACCCTGGCCGAGAAGCCGGGGGGGAGGCCGTTGACGATGACGTTGAACTTGGCTCCCTTGTAGAAGTCCGACTGGGCCAGGCGGGTGAGCCCAAACTGCAGCAGGTTGGCATGCACCAACAGCAGCTGTTTCTCTTCTTCGGTGAGTGAACGGGGGCCGGTCACGACCAGCGAGATGTCCGGCTTCTCGACCTTTTCTACGATGTAGGGGAAGTCAGCCGGCAGCATCACCTGAATCACACGCTTGAGGGTCACCGTCGAGGGCTCGGTCTTCTTGGCGATTTCGATGGTGACGCGGACCTTGCGGTCTTCGAGGTAGAAGACCGGTTCGTTCTCGACCTTGTCCTGGACATCGATGTTGAGCGAGATGCTGGTGTCGCGGCCGGAGATGTCGATCGGCTTGGTCTTGATGTAGAGCAGCGCTCTCATCACGTTGACCGAGCCGCGGAGCCGGACGTCGGTCGGATCGATCACGATCCGTTTGATCTCGAAGCCAGCAGCCACTGCCCCCTTGTAGCTGGGCACGACCTTGAGGGATTTGGTGACCGAACGCATGATGGTGACCTTGACCCTCTTGGGAGGCTTGCGAAGCTTGATGCCTGAGGGCAGCTTGAAGAACCCATGCGGGGACAACTCGAGGCTGCGCGCTGTTTCGTGCCCCGGCAACTCATCGGCCTGAATTCGAACCGAGCGGGTCAGCAGCTTGGCCTGCAGCTGAGAAATCTTCTCCTTGGGGCCGGCTAGCACGAGCTTCAGCTCCCTGGGCTCGACGTCGGTGATCATGATCGAGGGTGCGCTGACCTCCACCCGGAGAGGAATCACCAGGGTGATGTCGGTCGTGATTTCGTTGTTGATGTAAACCCAGACCAGGATCGCGAAGACCAGCGCGGTGAGCTTGGTCTTGATGTCGTTGAAGATCAGGCCGAACAGCCAGCCGAGCAAGCTTTCGCTCGTCTCGGCACCAGCCGGCGCGCTGGGCGTGGTTTTCGGATCACTGCTGGGCTGGGTCGTGGTTGTCACTCCCCCTCCCCCTCCCCCTTGGCTGCCGGTGTCAGCCGCTCTTGGAGCATCTGGGCCAGTTCGTTGGGAGTCAGGTCCTGATATAGCCGGGATCGGTCAGCCACGCTGATCGTGCCACCCTCCTCGCTGACGGCGATCACCACGGCGTCTGTTTCGTCGGTCAGTCCGACGGCTGCCCGATGACGGGTGCCTAGCGCGGTGTTTGTGATGTCCGGGTTTTCGGTCAGCGGGAACAGGCATCCAGCGGCCGAGATGCGACCATCTCGGATCACGACCGCACCGTCATGCAGCGGCGAGCCGGGCCAGAAGATCGTCGTCAGCAACTGGCGAGAGACCTTGGCATCTAGCCGTACGCCCCGCTCGACGTAGCTGCCCAGTCCAATCTCGCGTTCGACTGCGATCAATGCCCCGACCTTTCCCTTGGCCAGGCGTTCGACCGCCTTGAGAATCTCCTCGACAAATCCCGGACTGGTCACGAACAGCCGCTTCATGAACGGATTCTGACCGAGGCGGATCAGGCCATTGCGCAGCTCGGGTTGGAAGATCACGATCAGCGCGAAGAACGAGGCGGCCATGATGTTGGTCAGCAGGTGTGCAATTCGCCGCAGTTCCAGCTTCTGCGTGATGAATAGCAGTGAGATGAAGATCACGACGAACAACAGAGTGTATCCCTTGAGGATGCCTTCTCCTCGGGTGCCCTGCATGAAGCGCAGCATGGCGTAGAAGCCGATGAACAGCAGCGTCATCTCGACGATAGCGCGGATCGCTTCCATCAGTTGGTTCCTCCACGGATCAGGTAGGCCAGATCAGCCACCTGCCGCATGGCGGCGACGTCGTGGACGCGGATAGCCGCGACGCCGCCAGCCACGGCGCACGCTACGCTGGCCGCAGTGCCCCATATGCGGTTTCGGGGTTCTGCCTGGCAGCAATCGTTGGGTGTCTCGTCCCAGAATTGCTCCAGTCCCATTTTGATGAAGGATTTGCGCGAGGTGCCGAGCAGGAGCCCGTGGCCCAGCGAGCCGAGTTCCGGAAGCCGTCTCAGCAACTCCAGGTTGTTCGACAACGTCTTGCCGAAGCCAATTCCGGGGTCGAGGAGTATCTGCTCGTCGGCGATACCCGCTTCCCGGGCGAGTCGCAGACCCTGACGCCAGTAGTGGGTGACCCGGAACAGCAGGTCATCGTAGCCCGGGGCGCTCTGCATTGTTTGTGGGACGCCTTGCAGGTGCATCAGCACTGCCCCCGCGCCCGCCTCGGCGACGACACTCGCGATGTCCGGGTCGCCGTGGAAGCCAGTCACGTCGTTGACGATGACCGCCCCCCGCGTCAAGGCCTCGCGTGCGACCGACGCCTTGGAGGTGTCGATCGATATCGGCCGATCCGTCTCGCGCGCCAGTCTCTCGATTGCCGGCAGCACCCGGTCCATTTCCGCCGCGGCGCTCACTGGTGCTGCTCCGGGTCGGGTCGACTCTCCACCGATGTCGAGAATGTCCGCACCCTGCGCGACCAACTCCAGACCGTGAGTGACGGCCGCATCCGTCGAGAGCCACTGCCCTCCGTCGCTGAACGAGTCAGGTGTGGTGTTGATCACGCCCATGACGAGTGGCCGGTCCAGTGGGATCTTGCCGCTGGCGTGCCGGAAGCATGCCGGAGCGTTCCCGCGGATGAGGTTGGTGATCAACTCGGCAAGTTCGGGTTGGGGCGCGTCGAGGATCCCGAGCAACTGGTCCATATGCTCCTCACGCCCTGAGAACTCTACAGGCACGTAGGGGCAATCAGCGTGCTCGCGCCAGTCGAGACCACAGGCGTCGAGGCTATCGCCAAGCGCCGTGCGCTCAGCGGTCGTCAGTTGATGCAGGACGACCCAGCGCCAGTCTGACCCGCGCGTCATCGTTCGGGGGTTGATGCGGTGCTCCACGGCCCCTTAGCTAGTATGCAAACTCTCCGCCAGACTCCAGATCTCCGTCCGTCGGACCGACGTCCGGGATCGACTCCTCTTGTTCTTTTGCCTCGTTGGCCTTGCGCTTGGCCTCCTGCTCGCGGCGCGCCTTCTCCTGCGCCTCTGCCGCGCGCCGCTGTTCGCCGATGTCGCGCCCTTCGATAATCGTCTGGACCTCTTCGCCACTAATCGATTCGAACTCCATCAGTGCGTGGGAGATCGCTCGCAACTCCTTCTCGTGTGCTCCGATCACGGTCTGCACCTGCTCGTAGCACTCGTTGGCAATGCGATGGATCTCCTCGTCAATTCGCCGTGCGGTTTCGGCAGACATCTGCTGGCTGCGCGTTACCTCGCGTCCGAGGAAGACCGTCTCCTCGTTGGGTGAATAGGCCAGCGGGCCCATGTTTTCGCTCATGCCCCAGCGGGTGACCATCGACCGGATCAGGGAGGTGGCTCGCTCCAGGTCGTTCTCCGCTCCGCCGTCGATGTCGTCGCAGATCAACTGCTCGGCCACCCGTCCGCCGTACAGGATGCGGATCTGAGCCAGCAGCCTCTTCTTGGGCAGGTTGTAGCGGTCCCGCTCGGGGAGGACCATGGTCATGCCGAGAGCCCGTCCGCGAGGGATGATCGAGACCTTGTGCAATTCTTCGGAATATTCCTCGAAGTGCGAGACCACCGCGTGGCCCGCCTCGTGGACCGCTGTCGTCCACCGGTCCTCTTCGACCTGCTCCCGGCTGCGTTTTTCGCGGCCCCAGCGGACCTTGTCGCGGGCCTCTTCGAGCTCGCTCATACAGACGGCGTCCTTCTCGCGCATGACCGCGAGCAGCGCCGCTTCGTTGATCACAGCCTCGAGTTCGGCGCCGGAGTAGCCTGCTGTCGACCGAGCGATGCGGCTGAGGTCGACATCGCGGGTCAGCTTGACGCGTCGGGAATGAACGCGAAGGATCTCTTCGCGGCCTTTCTTGTCCGGCATGTCGATCGTGATTTCGCGGTCGAAGCGTCCCGGGCGGGAGAGCGCCGGGTCCAGCACGTCGGGGCGGTTGGTCGCCGCAATGACGATCACGCCCGTGTCGGTGTGAAATCCATCCATCTCGACCAAGATCGCATTGAGGGTCTGTTCTCGCTCGTCGTGACCGCCTCCCAGTCCGGTGCCACGACGTCGACCGACGGCATCCATCTCGTCGAGGAAGATGATCGAGGGGGACTTCTCTTTGGCCTGCTTGAACAGATCACGCACCCGACTGGCGCCGACGCCGACGAACATCTCGACAAAATCTGAGCCGCAGATCGAAAAGAAAGGCACGTTGGCCTCGCCAGCGATCGCCTTGGCCAGAAGGGTCTTGCCGGTTCCCGGTGCGCCGACGAGCAATACACCGCGTGGGATGCGAGCGCCCAGTCGCTGGAACTTGGCCGGGTTGCGCAGGAATGCGATGATCTCCTGGACTTCCTCCTTGGCCTCCTGGATGCCGGCCACGTCATCGAAGCTGATCGAGACCTTTTCCTCGTTGACCAGCTTGGCGCGGCTGCGGCCGAAGGAGAGCACGCCGCCCCCGGTGCCTCCTGCGCTCATCTTGCGGAAGAAGAAGAAGTAGACGAAGGCGAACAGCAAGAGCCAGGGCGCCATCTGCAGGATGAAGTTGTAGAGCAGGTTGTTCGACTCTCGGTAGCTGAACTTGTCAATCTTGCGGCCCAGGTACTCGAAGAGTGTCAGCTCCACCTGTTTGCCGTCGATCGTCATTGTTCGCTTGCCCATCACCATCAGGTTCGGCGGCAGGGTGCAGATGAACTTCTTCAGGCTGTCCTTGCCCCCCTGCTGGGATTCTCCCTCGACCCGGTTGCCCTCGATGCGGGCCTCCTTGATCAGGCCTTGGTCGACTTTCTGGAGGAACTCCTTGGGGGTCAGTTTCTCATAGGCCGGCGAGAGTGACTTCTGGCCCAGCATCCAGACGAGCATGACGACCGTCAGGACGACGACGAAAAAGCCAAAGAGATTTTTCGGCCGCCTCGGCTCGTGGGGGTCGGGTTCTTCCTGCCGCTGGGGTTCTTCTGACGGGGTGCTCATCCTAATTCCTTCACTAGGCGACCCTTGTGCGAGGCGCCGGCTAACTTCATTGCGTGTCAGTCAAGACTATCGTGATCGTCTGTCTTTGTAAAGGTCTGCGCCTACCAGTCACGGTTCTCCATCTGGTTGACGATGTACTCCGCCATCTTGCTGAAGGCCTCGCGAGTGGCGCCGTCGAAGTTCTGACCGAGAGGGGTGACGAAGGTGTCCGAGGCGCTCAGGCCCTCGATCTCGAAGAGCGTTTCACCCGTTCGCAGGTCCTTCCATTTCATGTTGATGACGACCGTCACCCCGATCTCTGTGGGCCGGTCCTGCGGATCCTCGATCAGGACCGGCTGGTTGAAGTCGGTGATCGTCACCTCCAGCAAGGTGTCGGCGTAGGGGGTTTCGGTGACACGGATGTCCCACCGGGTCTGGAGCTCCTTGGCCACCGCTTCGGTCAGGGAGATCTCGAATCCCCGGCGAAACGTGTTGTTGCCGAACACCGGAATGCTGATCGTCCTGACGTTGGCCGGCATCAGCGATCCGGTGGAGTAACCGCAGCCGAGGAGGCTGGACAGCATCAATAGCAAGGTCAGGCGCTTCACTTGATCTTTTTCAGGTGGGCTGCGGCTTCAGCCGCAGCCTTGGATTGCGGATGTTTGTGGATCACCCTCTTGAGATACATGTGCGCCGCCCGAAACTTGTGGCGTCGGTAATAGAAAAGCGCGGTCTTGAGGGTCTTGCGGGCCAGAGTTTCGTCGACGGCCCTGATTGCCCCGGCAGCCTTTTTTACCTCGGTCCCTTCGGGCACTTCCTTGCGGTACTTCTTGAGAGTCGTGCGGGCTTTGACCAGGCCGCTAGCGTCGTAGGAGGAGCCAGCGTTCTGAGCCTTCTGCGCCAGCGCTATCTTGTACAGTGAGGCGGGGGCCCACTCGCTTTTTGGAAACTTGTCTCGGAGCCTCTCGTACATCGCCTCGGCTTCTTCGAACCGCTTTTGACGGTAGTAGTAGTTGCCCAGGACGAACATCGCGTCGTCGGCGACGTCATCGGCGGATAGCTCGACGTTCTTGTCGAAGGGGTAGTCGTTGATGATTTCGAGCAGGATCTGCTCTCCGTCGTTCTCGTCGCTGAGGAGCTTGAGGCCCATCAGCTTACGTTTCTCCCCACGCACGAGCGCGCGGCCGATCTCGTATCGCCGCTTGGTGATGTGCTTGTGCTGATGGTCCTTCTGGTATTTGTCGAGATACTCCTCG
>CAZANL010000001.1:19116-31188 GCA_964486115.1 uncultured Planctomycetota bacterium | reverse complement strand
CTCAACGTCCACATGGAAATATGCCCGGGGGGCATAGCGAAATCAACCAGTTATTGCCGGACAAGTACTTAGTCCGGTGTCGGGGCTTTATGAAGGGCTGAGCGGGCACGGGTTGGCCTCACAGACAGCGGTTCGACTCAGGCGAGTCGGACGATCAGCGCGCCCCGGTTGAGCCCGTCGTGGTTGAAAGTCCGGACACGCCCGCTGCGCGTCAGTTGTTGCAGGCGGATGCTCGCCGCGTCGTGAATCGCGCCGCTGCCGACGATCACGCGAAGGCGTCGATAGCCTTCGCGAGTTGCCTGCTCGATCCGCTGCTCGAGCTTTCGCAGCGCCTCGTCGACCGTCTCTCCACCGTGGCTGATGTCGGCTTGAAGGATCTCACCGCCCAGATCGGTTTTCAACAGGGTGTCGCACTTGGGGCACAACTGGATTTGCTCCTCGACGAGCATGCCACAATGGGCGCATTCGATCGGCTTCACAGGGTGCAGGATAACGGCTCTCGGGAGAGCAGGCGAGCCGCATTCTGATTGTCTTGGAAATTATCAGGCGGCCAGGCGTCTGACTGAATGAACACAAGCCCAGGCAGAAGGAGTCACAATGTACGCACTCAAACGAATGATCGGCGCGTCGCTCATCGGGAGCTTGCTTCTCGGACCGACAGCGGTCGCCGAGAAGAAGGCCCCCGCTCCGCGGAAACCATTGATACAGCTAGCGATACTGCTCGACACCAGCGGCAGCATGGACGGTTTGTTGAACCAGGCCCGCAGTCAGCTGTGGAAGATCGTCAATCGGATGGCGCTGACCCGGCGCAAGGGCCAGATCCCCCGGCTTGAGCTGGCGCTGTACGAATATGGCAAGAGCACGGCTCCTGCGAAAGATGGCTGGGTGCGCCAGATATTGCCGCTCACCACCGACCTCGACAAGGTCTCCGAGGAGCTGTTTGCTCTGCGGACCAACGGGGGGAATGAACACTGTGGACAGGCAATCCTCACGGCCGTCAGGCAGCTCGAGTGGAGTCGCAACCCGAGGGACTTCAAGGCGATCTTCATCGCTGGCAACGAAGCGTTCACCCAGGGTCCCGTCGCGTATCGCCAAGCCTGTGGCGCGGCGATCAAGAAGTGGATCGTGATCAACACGATCCACTGTGGATCGGAGGCGCAGGGTATCGCGGGGAAGTGGCAGGACGGCGCTCTGCTAGCTGACGGCCAGTTCCTGACGATAGATCAGAATCGGAAGGTCGCGCAGATGTCTGCGCCCCAGGACAAGCAGCTGGCACGTTTGAATGCGCGACTCAACAAGACCTACGTGGGCTACGGCCGGAGTGCGAAGCGGGCGATGAATCGGCAGGCGAAACAGGATGCCCAGGCAGAGAACGAGGGAGCCGATTCGGCGGCTCAGCGACTGGAGGCCAAGGCCGGGGAACTGTACAAGAGTTCCCACTGGGATCTGGTCGACGCGGTCAAGAGCAAGAAGGTGCAGCTCTCGGAGGTCAAGCGCGAGCAACTGCCGAAGGAGATGCAGTCGATGACGTTCGATCAACGAAAGGCGCACCTCGACAAGCTGAGCAAGCAGCGGGACCAGATGCGTGAGCAGATCCAGAAGCTGATCGCGGAGCGCAAGACCTACGTGGCCCAGAAGCGCAAGGCCATGGCTGCCGAGGGCCAGGGCACGTTCGACCGGGTGGTGATCGGGGTGATGACCAGGCAACTGGAGAAGAAGGGGTTCGTGGCTCCCAAGTAGAGTCCGGCTGTCCTTTTTCGGGTGGCCGCCGCTAACCAATGTTCGCGGAAGGCCGCCCGTCTTTTTCGCGGCAAGGCCCCGTCGTATCGTATCTCGCGCCTCGCCTCAATGCCGTTTCTGGTCCATCGCTGGTGTCCGGAGCAGGTCTACGGCAGGCCAACCTGGACCCGATGCCGAGATCTTCCACCAGAGCCCCACGACTTTCGTTCCCGGTCCGGGGCCAGTTCGGGATATAGTACGCAAAAGCACCATTGCGACGGGAGCGAACGATGTTGAGCAGACACTGGGTGATGATCTTGGTGTTGGTGGGCGGTGTGGCGCCAGCGCTGGGTGAGGATTCGACGGCGTTGATCGCGCAGCTGGCCGACAAGGACGTGAAGAAGCGGATCTCGGCCTCGACCAAGCTGGCCGGCATGGGTGAGACGGTGCGGCTCGTGCTTGAGCGTGTGCTCCGACCAACAGTCCAGCCAGCCCAGCCGGCTGGCCCGACCGAGGAGCAGAAAAAGCAGATCGCCTCGCAGATCGCTTTACTGTCCAGCTCGAGGTACCAGGTCAGGAACAAGGCGACCGCTGCGCTGAACAAGCTCGGTCGCATCGCCACCGATCAGCTGCGGGAAGCGGCCAAGAGCAAAGACCTGGAGACGTCCTCGCGGGCCAAGCTGGTGCTCGAGAAGCTGTATCCGAAGGTGGCAGGCGGCAAGGTCGAGGTGCAGAAGGTCGAGGCGGCGATGCTGCTGGCCATGGTCGGAACCCGCAAGAGCATCCCGGCGCTGCGCCATGCAATGCAGAACGGTGGAACTCGACTGTGCTCGGAAGCCGCAGCCGCCCTGCGCGCGATCCTTCACGGGGGTCCGACTGACGACAGCCAGGAATGGGAGAAGGATCGGGCCAAGATGCTGGAGGCCTGGCGTGGGGTCCTCGACAAGCAGCCCGCGGCGCCGTCGGGAGTGGGTGCCACCCTCAAGCTGGGCTATGGCAAGGGCACGAGCCTGCAGGCGCGCACGACCAACAAGTTCGGCATGCGGATGGACATGTCTGCCATGATCAGGCAGGGGGGGGGAGCGGGACCGCCGGGCATGGGCAAGACGATGACCGTGACGCAGGCGGGCAAGGCGCTGTTCCAGGTCACGGTCAAACGGGCCACGCCTGTCTCGCTGGAGATTCGGTTTGCCGAGCACGAGTCGGTGAAGTCCCAACGCGGGGTGGGGGCCGGTGATGGGCGAACCAAGAAACGGAGCTGGAAGGGCAAGACCCTGATGGCCGTGGCGGGCGAGGGTGGGAAGCTCGAGCTGAAGATGGACGGAAAGCTGTTGCCGGTCAACCGAGACGGGCCGATGCTGCAACTCGGCCTGTTGCTGGCGCTGCAGTTGCCGCAGGGTGAGTACCAGCCGGGGCAGAGTCGTTCCCTCTCCCCGACTCTGTTCAGCTGGATGAATGTTCTGCTGTTCGGTTCGGCGGCGGGGAAGGCCAGCCTGCTGGGCCATTATGGCAAGCTGACCTATCTGGGTCGCGTCGGCGGTGAGGATCGCTATTTCATGGTCACGCAGATGGCGGCCAGTCAGAGAGTCCGGTCGATCATGCGTCTGGGGCTGCACGGCGAGCTGCGCTTCGACGCCAAGCGTGGGGTGCTGACCCGTTATCAGCTTTCGGGCCCGATGAACGGCAGTTTTGCCATGGGACCCGGTGGTGGGAGAATGGCCGCTGAGGGGCACTGGGAGACGAGCTTCAACAGCGTTGCACCGCAGAAGGCCGGCCAGAATCAGGATCAGGAGGCGGGCCGGAAAAAGTAGGCTGGGCCCCAGCCTCTCTCGCGTTCGTGCCCGCCACCCTGCGGAACCACCTGTTCGAGGGGAGCCGAAGCAAGACGTAGCCCACGAACAGTCCCGGGGATCGGGCTCGCGACGGCTGTTGTCTTGCTCCTTGACTGGCTGGGTCTACGTCGCCGGTTCGACGACGGCCGCCATCAGCACCTGGTTGCGCAGGTGGAACCGCTCGTCCTTGCCCTGCTTCAAGCGAGTCTCGAGCAGTCCGATCTCGACGATCTTGGCCTCTCCTGCCTCCAGCTGGACCTTCTTCAGCCCTCGGGTCTTCAGATAGAACCCGGCCCACAGATCCCGCACGTAGTCTCTGACCGGGTAGAGCATGTAGAACACACCCGCGACGATGAACAGTCCGAGCAGGCTGCCCGAGCCACCCAGCACGACGGCGGCTGAGAGCGCCGTCGCGCAGGCTGCCAGAGCGACCCGGATTCTCTCCCGTGGGCCGTCGGTGTCCGCCGCCTCCAGTCGCGTCCACTTCACCCCCAACCAGCCGATGCCCAGCACGCCGAGAGCCGCGCCGGCGCGCAGCGTGAGATCCCAGGTCGCGCTGATGGCGGCCGTGGTCGCACGCATTCTCAGCAATTCGCTGGCCAGGATCACGGTGGGCAGCAGCACGATGGCGTACAGTGCGACGCAGGCGGTCCGAGAGACCGTTTTCGAGAAAGGACGGGAGGCGTTTGGCTCGCTGGACGTGAACATCTGGTCGAGCCGCTCGGCGACGGCTGGGTGGTCGATGACCTCGCAGACGGACCGGCCTAGCCATCCGGCGAGCACCATGGAGATGCCGCCCACGGCGGCGATCAACCAGACCTGTCTGACGAGCGACTGAACGTCCGCAGCGTGTCCATGCATCCCGTGCATCTTCAGCAGGGAAAACGCGGCCCCGGCCCAGATCGTCGCGCTGCACAACCCTCCGATCAGGTCCGTCGGCTTCAGCTGTCCCGCCGCGTCCTGCTGGGCGGCTGAATGTCGCTCGACCCAGGGGAAACGGAGCAGCTTGTCGAGACCCTTGGCGGAGGTCAGCGTCTTGATGGAGCCGCCGATCAGCTTGCCCAGGATATACAAGGTGATTGCGCAGAACAGGTCTCGTAGAAGGACCTGTGTCGACGGGGGAACCTGTGCCCACAAACTGCTGATATTGCCCATGATCGGTCTCTCTGAGTCGTTTAGACTCCACACTGCTCGGTTCGAGACAACAAGCACATCGACGTGATGTGCCTTAGTCTATTTCTTGAAAAACCCCGCGCTGGGTTGGACCAGCACGACAGCTTAAAGAACGAAAATTAGGGGCGTTCGAGTCATGATCAGGCCTGGAATCCAGTTACTCAGCAGAGGGCCTGTGCGGGACTTGTCTACCACCGAGACTTCTGGCATCTTGTCCCAGGTGTGTTGGCATCCCATCGGGATTCCGATCGATTCGCTGGCAGCCGGTTGCTGAACAGAGTTGTCGGAACCCGCACTCGCGAGCCTCTGCGCGGACTCTCACCGCGCTCTGCGGGGATTGGTTGGCCAAAGCCTCGAGATTGCATGACAGCTGGCTCAAGGAAGGCTGGACCTGAATGAGTGAACGCGACAGGGACACAACACTCTATCCGGACGGTTGCTCGGAGGGCGTCAGCACATTGTCCGGCCTCGGGTTTGTCGCGGGCATGCGGGTCGGGGATTACGACCTGATCGAGGAGCTGGCACGCGGCGGGATGGGCGTGGTTTTTCGAGCCCGTCAGGTCAGCCTGGGTCGTGAGGTGGCGCTCAAGGCTGTCCTCCCCAGTGTGCTCTCGAGTGACCAGGCGCGTCGCCGATTTCAGCTGGAAGCTCAGGCGGTGGCGCGCATGACCCATCCCTGCATCCTGGGGATTTACGAGGTGGGACAGTTCGGTGGGGTGCCATATTACAGTATGCCGCTGCTCCAGGGAGGCAGCTTGCTCGAACTGCTGCCCGAGCTGGGTCGGGATCTTCGCCGAGGCATTGACCTGATCAGGCAAGTGGCGGGCGCGGTAGACTACGCGCACCGTCACGGGATCCTGCACCGGGATCTCAAACCAGGCAACATCCTGGTCGATTCGGGGGGCGCGCCGTTCCTGGTCGACTTCGGCCTGGCCCGCGATCTAGAGCGGCAGGATGGGCTGACGGAGGCGGGTGCGATTCTGGGCACACCGGGCTACATGGCTCCCGAGCAGATGATCGGCGAGCTGACGATGACCACCGCGTGTGATGTGTTCAGCCTGGGCGTCATTCTCTACGAGCTGCTGACGGGGGAGCGTCCTTTCAGCGGAGAGAACGTTCTGGAGTTGATGCTGAAGGTGCGTCACAAAGAGCCGATCGCTCCCCGAAAGCTTCGCTCCGGCTTGCCACCCGAGTTACAGACGATCTGCTTGCGCTGTCTCGAAAAGCAACCGACGGCTCGCTATGCCTCCGCCGGTCTGCTGGCTGAAGATCTCCAGCGCTGGCTGGACCACCGCCCGATCCTGGCTCAACCGGTCGGTCTGCCGGCCCGCCTGCTCAAGTGGGGCCGCCGACATCCCGCTCTGGCCTTGCTGATGGCGGTGTTGTCCTTGGCGAGCGGATTGATCGCTGGCCGGGAGATCTCCAATGGCATCCGTCTGCGCAAGAGCGAGAAACGTGCATGGGATGAGCAGGAGAAGGCTGAAACGCAGTATCGGTTGGCTGTCGAGGCCCGTCAGGTGGCCGATGTGCAGCGCCGGCGTGCGCTGAAGCTGAAGGCGCTGGCCGATGCGCGGGAACGGGCGGGCCGCCGGATGCTCTATGCTTCGAGGCTGCAGCAGGCCAACCAGGCCTGGAGGCTGGGTCAGACCCAGCGGCTGATCGACATCCTCGACAGCCTGCGACCTGGGCCGGGGCGGCCCGATCTGCGGGAGTTCGGTTGGCGTCTGCTGAACGCTCGTCGCAGCCTGGGTGAGAAGATCAGTGCGCCGGACTGGCGGGTCAACGGGTCAGGCCCGTTGGCTATCTCGCAGGATCGCCGATGGCTGGTGCTGGGGACCCTTTTCGGGACGTGCGTCTTGGTCGATCTCAACACGATGCGAGAGCAAAAGAACTGGAAGGCACACTCGTTCTATGTCCAGGCTATGGCTGTCTCGGGCGACGGACGCTATCTGCTTTCCAAGCAGCATGGCCAGCCGCCGAAATTGTGGGAAGCGATCACCGGGCGCCAGCTTGCGGTTTTATCCGCCCCAAAAGAAGCGGGTGTGCTCGCGCTGTCGCACGACGGTCGCTGGGCGGTGGCTGCCGGCCGACAAATCAGCTGGTGGCGGCTCGACGATCGGGGGCGGCCCGCTGCGGTGGCGGATCGGGTGGGCGCAAGCCAGAACCAGATCAGCAGCCTGGCCTTCTCGCCGGACAGCCAGCGGCTCGCCGTAGGCGATTACGACGGGAATATCCGGGTCTTCGACGCGGCGAACGGGCAACTGCGGGCGGAGCTCGTAGGGCACCAAGGACAAGTCTCGTGCCTGAGCTTCTCACCGGACGGCAAGAGCCTGGTCAGCGGTGGGCAGGACTGGAGCGTGCGGCTGTGGGATCTGGGGCGCAAGCGTCTGCGACTCTTCTTGCGAGGTCACCATGGGCCGGTGAAGGCCGTCGCCTTTTCGCCTGGGGGCGACAAGCTGGTCACGGCGGAGGACCTCTTCGTCAGGCTCTGGGACACCCGGGATGGCGCGCCGGCCGGCGTGATACGTGGGTTCTCGGGGATTACCTGTGGCCTGGGGCTCGGCCCCGACGGACGGTCGCTGTTCGTGAGAGACACCTCGGGGCTGAGACGCATGACGATGGCGAGGGCGGGCGCGACCTGGCGTCCGCTGGTGACGATCACTCGCCGGTGGGGTCAGCGCTTGCCGCTTTTCGGGGTCGTCCAGGCCCTGGCCTACACCCCCGACGGCAAGGAGCTGATCACGGGGGGCAGATCATTGCCGCTGTTTGCTGGAGCCCTACAGCGCTGGGACTGCCGGGCGATGGCCGCCAGCGGAGAGCCGCTGATCAGTCAGGCAGCTATGGAGGGTAACGATCTGGCGGTCTCGCCGGACGGGACGTTGATCGCGGTCGGCCAGGCAGACAAGCGGGTCCTGCTCTACGACCGGAAATTGCGCAACCCTCGATTGCTGATCGCGCATCAATTCCCGGTAGAGCAGGTGGCCTTCTCCCCCGATGGCAAGCTGCTCGCGACCCGGTCGTCCGACTTCGATGGGAGCAACAGCGAGCTGCTGGTCTGGGACGTTCAGGCCAGGCGCCTCAAGTTCAACCTCGAGGCGCCTCACCAGGTGCTCAGCATGACATTTTCACCCACGGGTCAGCTGGCGCACGCCCTCAGAGATGGCACGGTCCGCCTCTGGCAATCCGGGAAAGCGGGGCCGATCATCTGGGGCCCGCAGCGGCGTGTTCCGCGCATGCCTCTGGTAGAGCAGGTCGTGCTCCTGCGGTACTCGCTGGACGGCCGTCTCCTGGCTATCGGTACGGAGACGAGGAAGCTGTTCATCCTGGAGGCGGCGACCGGGAAGGTCCGCCACGCGGTGAAAGCTCACGCGGTGGAGATCTCCGCGCTGGCTTTTTCACCGGAGGGCCAGACCCTCGCAACCGGCGCGACCGACAGAACGATCCGGCTATGGGATCCTGCGCTGGGGGTCGAACGTCTGATCCTGGACGCGGGGGATCCCGTCCGCGCTCTGGCTTTCTCCCCGGATGGTCGACAGCTCGCTGCTGGTCTCGAACCGGACATCCTGACGACTGAACAGGATCCGGCGAAGCTGGCCGAGCGACTCTTCCCGATCAAGGTCTGGCAGGCACCACGGACGCGGCGATAGTCCCCGCGGGACATCTCGCCGGAGTGGCAGGGTCAGTCATGACGGGAGGGGGCGATACAGCGGGTTCCCTGCCATCCTTCACGAAGACATCGATGTGCAAAAGAAGTAGTCGCAGCCCCCACAGATCGTGTCAGGGCCTTACCGCGGGGTGCCGGACACAGAACGACACGGGCAGCCGACCGACCTGAAGGACCTCTGGGCCCTCCAGCGGTTCGCCGCCCGAGGCGATCATGCTGAAGGGACCGATGATGCGTACGAAGCTCATTTTCGCCTTGCCGGGTGCTGTCTGTCATGATTCTGGTGCTTGTCTTTGTCAGGAGCGCCTTCCTACAGCGCGTCTGGATCGCTACACTAGCGGTAGCGCAATGGGGCATCCAGACAGCGAGCATGGTGGGGGTGGGGCCTTCCCCTCGACCCGGTGGACACAGGTCCGGGGCGTGCAGGATCCGTCCTCGAACCAGTTTTGCGAGGCGCTGGGGAAGCTGGCCAGCACCTACTGGCGCCCGGTCTACGGTCATTTTCGCCGCAAGTGGGGAAGGTCTCACGACGAGGCGAAGGACATGACCCAGGACTTTTTCTGTGCGCTGACCGAGAAGGGTCTGTTGAGCCATTTGTCTCCCGAGCAGGGGCGGTTCCGCTCCTATGTGATGGCCGCTCTGGACAACTTCGCGCGGATGGACCATCGACAGCGCTCCGCACTCAAGCGGGGGGGCGGTCGCCTACGACTGTCACTGGAGATCGGAGATGGGTTCGAGCCCTCGATCGAGGACCAGCCGGAGCAGGCTTTCGTGCTGGAATGGGTCGGGGCCATCCTCGACTCGGCCCTGGGACAGTTGGAGCAGGAGTACAACGAGCGGGGTATGCAGGTGGCTTACCGGTTGTTCGAGATGCGTGAGATGAATCCCTCGGACGAGCCAGATGTGAGCTATCGGTCGCTTGCTGAGCGGTTCGAGCTGAGTCAGTCCGATGTGACCAACTATCTGCATCGAGCTCGCAAGCGATTGCGCGAGCTGGTGATGGAACGGGTTCGCGACACGGTCAGCACTGCCGAGGAGGCTGAGGTCGAAATGCGTGAGTTGTTCGGAGACCTGGCGCGGTGAATCAACTCCGCGGAGTGACGATCTCCAAGCTGGCGCGCCTGGTCCTGAAGGAGGAGCCCGAGCTGCCGCAGACACATCTGGGTCGCTATCAGCTGGTGCGGGAGCTGGCGCGCGGCGGGATGGGTGTGGTGTATCTGGCACTGGACCCGCAGCTCGATCGACCGGTGGCGATCAAGGTCATCCGTGCCTGTAACATCCCGGATGAGATGGGGGTTCGCTTCGGGCGTGAGGCGAAGGCCGCCGCCCGTCTGTCCCACCCGGGCGTGGTGCGGATCCACGAGGTCGGGATGGATGAGCAGTTCGGCCCGCACCCCGTGCCTTACATCGTGATGGACTACGTCGAAGGCCAGCCCCTGAGTCAAATGCGTGGCGAGATGTCGTTCGAGCGCGGCCTGGAGGCGCTGGCCGAGGTTGCTGAGGCGGTGGGCCAGGCTCACCATGAGGGCGTGATCCACCGGGACCTGAAGCCGTCCAATATCTTGATTGGGGGCACAGGGCGTGCGGTCGTGATCGACTTCGGATTGGCGCGACTGGAGGACGCGACGCAGCTGACCCGCAGCGATCAGATCCTTGGAACGCCCTCCTACATGGCCCCGGAGCAGCTCTCTGGAGTGGGTCCGATCGATTCGCGGACGGACGTCTGGAGCCTGGGCGTCATGCTCTATGAGCTGCTCACCGGCCAGCTGCCATTCACTGGTAAGTCATTTGCTGCTTTACAGTTGGCCATCTCCGACCGGGACTTGATCCCGCCGCGGGAGCGCCGGGAAGGTGTCCCCACCCAGCTGGACCAAATCTGCTGTAAGGCGCTGGAGAAGGATCCGGACTTGCGTTACGGCCATGCTGCATTGCTGGCAGAGGATCTACGGCGGCACCTTGCAGGGCTCCCACTGCAAAACAACTCCAGTTCAGTCTGGGAGGTGCTTCGATACCGACTGCGCTACAGGCGGTATCTGCTGCTGCCGATTCTGTTCGTGGTGCTCTGCGCGACCGCCTTCTGGGTGGGACGGAATCACTTGGGGAATCGGGCTCGCGTGGCGCGGCTCGAGACGCTGCGGCGGGAGGCGTTGGCTGCGCAGGCGGCCGGCGACTGGGCACGTGCGCTGGCTGCGGCTTCCCGCGCGTTCGAGTTCGAGAAAGACTCTGAGCTGTCCGGTATCGCGCGGTTCTGTCAGAACAAGATCGCTGAGGAGCGGCGTGAATCGGTCCGAATACAGCGGGAGCAGGCCCGACGCAAGAAGGTGCGCGAGAGGCTGCATCGGTTCCGGCAGACGATTTACCAGGCACGGGCACAGTTCTACATCCCGGAGACGGACGTGCGTCGCTGGCTTTCTCAGCTCGACCCGATCCTTGACTCGCTCAGGCAGCTTGCGCGGCAACCCGGGCTTGCCGAGGATGCGCAGGTCCCGTTGCTGATCGGACAGATCTGGTATTTGCACAGGGACCTTTCCCGTGCCGAGTCCGCCCTGAGGCGGGCTGCTCAGCTGGACCCTGACGATGGGGAGATCAACTATTACCTGGGCCGTGTCTATATGGAGCATAGCCTGCTCACCTTGGTGCAGGGTTCGCGCGGCCGACGAGCATTCAGCGCGGCTCGCCAACTGAGCCGGAAAGCGTGGCGCCAGCTGCAGAGGATGATCACGTCCTGGCACGGTTCACGACCGATCGATCGGCACCTCGGAGCGCTGACCCTGACCTACATGCAGAGAAAGTACGACCTTGCCCGAAAGCTGTGCCAGGTCGGAATCACGAAGTTCAGCGGACAGCTGGGTAGCGAGACCTATTGGCGACTGCTGGCCTATCTGTCGCCTCTCGACAAGCGGCTCGCCTTGTTCGACAAGGCGCTGCAGATCTGTCCCCACGACATGTTGACCCATCTAGGTCGGGGAATAACCCGGAGGCAACTGGGCCAGCTGCGGGGAGCAGCGGCCGACTTCAACCAGGTCTTGCGACTCGTTCCCGAACAGTGGAATGCGCTGCTGTTGCGCGGGGTCGTGCGGGAACAGCTGGGTGATGTCTCCGGGGCGCTGACCGATCTGGACCAGGTGCTGCAGCTGTCTCCAAAGAATCTGCAGGTGCTGATCTTGCGCGGACAGATGCGAACTCGCTTAGGACGACTCAAAGACGCCCTCGAGGATTTTGATTCGGCGCTGGCCATCGATTCGAGTTCAGCGCCCGCCTACGAGGGACGCTCCCGCGCGCACTGGGCCGGTGGTGATCGCCGGCGAGCCCTCGCAGACTGCAATCGATCCTTGGCGGTTCATCCGGAAGATGCTCGGATGTTGACCTGTCGCGGGTATCTGCTCTGGCTCGGAGGCGACCCCCGTGGCGCGATAAGGGATTACACCCGGGCGATCGTGATCGCCCCGAAATTCGCGCTGGCCTACAACAATCGGGGCATTGCGAGGACGGCCATAGGCAATAATCTCGGAGCACGGAAGGACTATACCCGGACGATTGCCCTCGATCCGAAGTTCGCCAATGCCTACAACAACCGTGGCCACGTTCGACAGCTCCTGGGTGATCTGGCCGGCGCGATCAAAGACTATGACCAGGCGATCAAGCTCGATCCCCGATTGTCCACCGTCTACCACAACCGGGGAG
>CAZANL010000001.1:18510-19106 GCA_964486115.1 uncultured Planctomycetota bacterium | reverse complement strand
ACCTGGAGCTATCCGTGACTTTACCCAGGCAATTACCCTCTTTCCGAAATACACCCTGAGCTACAACAGCCGTGGTACGGCTCGCCGAGCTGCCGGAGACCTTCGCGGTGCAGTCGAGGACTATCGGTTGGCGCTCGAGCAGGACCCAAGGTACTGGGAGGCCGGGCTCAACCTGGGCGTCGCACTGGGAGACCTCAAACAGTACAGCGAGGGTCTGGATGCGTTGCGGACGGCGCTGCGCCATGCTCCGGCGGCCCAGAAACCGCGAATTCATACGCTGATCGAGAAGCTCAGCCGCTGACCTCGAGCTGAGTGCTGACCCGTTGAGGATGCAACCAGCACCCTGCTGATTCTGGCGTTGAATTGTGCTCAGCAAGAATTTCGAGGCAAAGTGACGGGAATTTCTCGCGCGGGCACGTACCGCCTGGTGATCGGGATGACTGCCGAGGGACCCCGCCGGCGGTCCTACAGGTCTGTGTCGATGACTCGTTGGCTCTAGAGTCTGCACCAGTGAGGTTTCGCGAAGAGAGAGAACGCTATGACTGGACGTCTGCTCGTTGTCGTGACTGCCCTTCTATTATCCCACACTGCTCTGG
>CAZANL010000001.1:0-18500 GCA_964486115.1 uncultured Planctomycetota bacterium | reverse complement strand
TGGCTGACATGTGGGTGGCATCGTCGTCGGACATCTCCTGTACGGTGCGCATGATAAGTACGGCCGCGGGTATCCGGCGCAGACGCCGCTCGATTGCCTGAACGCGCAGTCTAAATGCGCGGATCAGCCAGTCCGAGAAAGCGGTGAAGGGGCGTTTGAACCTGCAGCAGCTCGATCTGCGTCGAAGCCGGATCACGGACTCGGGATTGAGCCAGCTGACCGGTCTGACACGTTTGCGGGTGCTCAATCTGAGCGGCACGCGAATCACCGATGCGGGACTCGAGAGGCTCAAGGGCCTGGTGAATCTACGTGAGCTGGACGTGAGCTTCACTGACATCACCGATGTCGGCCTGGTCCAGCTGGAGAGGCTGACCAGACTGCGGGTTCTGAATCTGAGCTTCACCAAAGTCAGCGATGCGGGGATGGGACAGCTGAAAAAGCTGACGGATCTGCGGGTGCTCGGTCTGAACTTCAGCCGTGTCAGCGATGTCGGAATGTCTCAGCTGAAAGGGCTGAGGAAGTTGAAGGAGCTCTCGCTGAACTTCACCAAGATCGGGGGTCAGGGATTGGCCTGGCTTGCCGGGCTGGAAGATCTACGGAGGCTCAGTCTGTGCGGGATCCGGGTCGGTGGCGACCAGGCTGCACGACTCCGCACGCTGACGAGGCTGAGGGAACTCAACCTGAGCGACTCGACATTGACCGATGCCGGACTACGTCACCAGGCGGGCCAGCGGAGTCTTCGGAGACTCGATCTGAGCTCAACCGGAATCAGCGATGCGGGGTTGGGTCACCTCGCGCAGCTGGTACAGCTGAGATGGTTGAGCCTGGACTTTACTCGAGTCAGTGACGCCGGGCTGGCACGGACAAAGCTCCCCGAGCGTCTAGAGTCACTCGGTTTGAGGGGTGCCCGGATCACCGGGGTCGGGCTGACATCCCTGGAGCGGCTGAAGAAGCTGGCGTCCCTGGCACTGACTGGCCACGAGTTCCCGCTGACGGGGATACGGTGCCTCGAGCGGCTGCCCCAGCTGAGGTGGCTCTCGCTCAGCGGCTCCCGGATTACTGACGCCGTGCTGAGGCATGTCAGGAGAATGGTCAGGTTACGGACCCTCCGGCTGAGCTACACACGTATCAGCGACGCTGGATTGGTGTACCTCGCGGGGCTCACAGATCTGGCGCAACTCGACCTGGGTCACTCGCGGGTGACCGATGTCGGCCTGACCTACCTGGAAGGGTTGACCGGGCTGCGGGTGCTGAACCAGACCCAGACCCGCACAACGGGTGCCGGATTGGCGCGCCTGTTCCGGCTGAGCAATCTGCGACAGCTGATCCTGCGGGGCACTCGAATCAACGACCGGAGGTTGGTTCAGCTGGCCAGTTTGACCCAGTTGACGTCGATTGAGCTGAGCGATACTCTGGTCACACAGGTGGGAATCGTCACGCTGCAGAAGGTTCTTCCCGCGTGTGGGATCCACCACTGACCCGCTGGTTTCGACCAGAAGTATCGGAGAGCGCGGTGGGTTGCCGTTCAATTCGGTTGAATACCGAGGCCACACCAGCCCAATGAGCCCCGTGAGAAGCAGTGAACGTCTGGACCGTTTGACCGGGGCCTTGCTGGGCTGTGCGATCGGCGACGCCCTTGGGCTGCCCGCGGAAGGCATGAGCGCGGCCCGGATAGCCAGACGATTTGGTCGGCTGGAGCGCTATCGGTTGTGTGGCTCCACCGGCTTCGTCTCCGACGACCTCGAACAGGCGGCGCTGTTGGCCCAGTCCTTGGCCCGGGCCGGGATCCAGGGGTGCGTCGCTGACTATCGGCGAGCTCTCCTGGGCTGGTTCTGGCGTTTCCCCTTCGGCCTCGGGCTGGCGACGCTACGGTCCTGCTGGCGGATGTCACTCGGGTTTCGCACCTCGGGGGTCGATTCGGCGGGCAACGGAGCCGCGATGCGGGTTGGAGTGCTGGGTGTATACCTGGCGGATGACGCGCAGACCCGTCGTCGACTGGGTCAGGGGGTGGCCCGGGTGACCCATCTGGACGAACGCGCCATCGAGGGCGCCCTGTATGTGGCGGAGGTGGCGGCTCGAATCACGGTCGGCTGTGAGCTGGCTGAGGCGGTTCGACATGCTCGTCAGGATGTCGTGTCCAACGAGGAGCTGGGGGCAGCGATCGAGGCGGGCATCGAGGCGGCAGCCGATCCGTCCCTCTCGCCGAGAGAGGTGGCCGATGCCCTGGGGACCAGCGGGTTCGTCATCCACACCATCGGCATCACAACCTATTCGCTGCTGAAGTTTCGAGGGAAGGTCACCGAGACACTGGCCTCCGTGATCTCCGTGGGAGGCGACACCGATACCAACGCCGCGATCGTTGGGACGTGGCTGGGGGTTCATCTGGGGGCGGCTGGTCTGCCCGAGAATCTGGTCGGTAGGCTGCACGACGGGCCATTTGGGCCGACACATCTGCGCTCCTTGGCCCAGGCCTTGCACGCGGGTGACCCCCCTCCGGGATATTCGCCGCTGGCTGCGCTGGCCAGGAACCTGGCGCTGTGGATCGTGGTCCTTTTTCGCAGTCTTCAGCGACTCTTACCGGGTTGACCGGGCGTGGATCGCATCCGGACACTGGATCGGAGTGGCCTTCCAGCACCGGGGTGATTTCCGGTGGCTGAGAGGCTCACCCTGGCTGATGCGATTCGTCGTCGTTGGCTACTTTTCGGGTTTCAGCTTGCTACGAATGGCATCCCAGATCTTCGGGTCCTCGTCGCCCAGGCGCCAGATCGCCGTGCCCCCCAGGCCGTAGGAGACGACCAGCGACATCTTGTCGGAGACCCCCTCCGGAGACTGAAACCAGACGGTGTGCTTGGCACCGGCGCTGTCGGTGTAGCTGAAGCTGGATTCGCCGTCTTCTGGGTCGTAGGTCACCAGCGGCTTGTACTTGGCGAGCAGGGCCTTGACTCCTTTGTGCGTCAGGGCCTTGCCGCTTTTTCCCGCGGGCCAGTCTCGCGCATAGAACGGGATGCCGAGATAGATCTTCGATGGGTCGACCACGCTGGTTGTGAAGTCGAGGATCCGCTTGAGCCAGTGGACCGGCCCCAGTGCTCGGGGAGGGCCACTGGAGTATCCGTAACCGTATCCCATGATGTTGAGCCGATCCACCGCGGCCCCGAGCTTGGCGTAGTCGTGGGACTTGGGGCCGGACCAGCTCCCGGGGGCCGAGGTCTTGGCGTAGACCGCCACGCTGAGCAGCTTGCTCTCGGCGTGAAGCTCGGCGGCCAGGTCGGTGACGAAGGAGCTGAACAGATCGCGGTCACTGGAGGCCATCGACTCCCAGTCCAGATCGATCCCGTCGTATCCTTTGGTCTCGACCAGGGTGACGATCGACGCAATGCAGACCGCTCGCTTGCTGGCCGAGCTCATCACGCCGTGTGCGCGTCCCTTGGTGAAGGCGTCGGTGATCGTCGGAATCACCTTCACCTTGGATGATTTGAGCGTGCTGACCAGCTCGGGATCGGCGTAGCTGCGCTCCTTGATCGTGCCGTCGCTTTCCAGCTCGTACCAGAACAGGTGGGCCGTGTCGATCGTGTCCAGCTCTGAAAGCAGGGAACTTTTCACCGAGGACAGATGGGTCCAGGGAACCCAGGCGCTCACCTCATAGGTTGGAGCGGGTGGCTCCTCTTCCACACACCCTGGAAAGGCAACGATCAGTGCCAGCAACGCTGGCAGCCAGAACGAACGCATGAACTTGTTTCCCATCCCCAGTCCCTCTCGATATATGTCGTGATAAATTCAGGAGGTGCTGTGATGCAACCCGCGTGCCAGATGCAAAAGATGGCCTGATGGGGGGTTCGCAGGTCCCTCGGATGGCTGGCAGCGATGCGGCCGGCGGTATTGCCGCCGAAGAAGGCTTCGTTCGGCGGAAAAACCGCCGCGCCACGGGGCGGGGCTCGACTGGGTCATTGGGCATCCCCGTGGCGCATTACGGTGGGTCGGCTCTTGCCCGGTTCCTCCTGCAACAGCTAGGGTGTGAATGATGTCGGACAACAGGGTGTCGATCGATGGTGTCAAGGTGCCGAGATTTCTCTACGGGACGGCCTGGAAGGAGGCAGACACACGGCGGTTGACCGCGCTGGCCTTCCAGCAGGGTTTTCGCGGGGTCGACACCGCCAACCAGCCGCGTCATTACGACGAGGCCGGGGTGGGGCAGGCGATCCATGAGGTGCTCGCGCGTGAACTCTTCGCTCGTGAGGAGCTGTTCCTGCAGACCAAGTTCACCTTTCGTCCGGGCCAGGATCACCGTCTGCCGTACGAGCCGCAGGCGCCGATCCCGTGTCAGGTAGAGCAGTCGTTCGCCAGCTCGCTGAAACATCTGGGTGCCGAGGTCATCGACTCCTACCTGCTGCACGGGCCGACCAACCGGAACGGCTGGGTGACCGCTGATGTGGAGGCCTGGCGCGCGATGGAGGCGATCAATGACAGCGGCCGCGCGCGCCTGCTGGGGGTCAGCAATGTCACGCTGGATCAGCTGAAGCTCCTTCACGGGCAGGCCCGGATCACGCCGCGGTTAGTCCAGAATCGATGCTATGCGAGCCGGGGGTGGGATCGTGGGGTGCGGGAGTTCTGTCGAGACAAGGGGATGATCTACCAGGGTTTTTCTCTACTGACGGCCAACCGCGAAACGCTGGGCCACCCGGAAATGGGTCGTCTGGCGCGTCGGCACCAGAAGACGGTTAGCCAGATCGTGTTTCGCTTTGCCCTCGACGCTGGGATCATTCCGCTGACCAGTACAACGAGCCGGGTTCACATGCAGGCTGACCTCGATGTCTTCAAGTTCAGCTTGTCGCCAGGGGAGGTCGCTCGTATCGAGGGGCTGGCGCTTCGCTGATCGGTGGTTTAGCAGCACCGAGCAGACCCTTGATCGAGGGGCTGGCGGGCCAGATACGCTGCGTCGGCCGAGGCGAGATCGGGATGACTCTCCGGATGCGGTGGCGCTGTGGCGGCGGATGTGATTCACTACCCTGATGGCGGTGTCCAAGTCGAAATCCGCGGTGGTCAAGGCGATCGTCGGCAACGCCGTGGTCACGGTAGCCAAGTCGATCGCCTGGGTCTTCAGTGGCTCGGGGGCGTTGCTGGCGGAGACGGTTCACAGCCTGGTCGACACGCTCAACCAGTGCCTGCTGCTGGTCGGCTATCAGCGGTCGCAAAAGGAGCCGACCAAACGTCACCCGTATGGTTTCGGTGTCGAGGAGAGTTTCTGGGGCTTGCTGGCTGCGATCGGCATCCTGGTTTTCGGCGGAGGCATCTCGATTCAACATGGGGTGCACGCCTTGCTGCATCCCAAGGTGCCGGACCGAATCCTGCTGGTGCTCGCTCTGCTGGCCTTCTCCACCGTGATCGAAAGCTGGGTTCTCTGGTCCGTGCTCCGCGTCGTGGGGCAGTCCCGGGGCAAGAAGAGCTGGTTGGCCCACATCAAGGCTCAGCCGCCGGGAACGATCACGGTGATCCTGGAGGACTCGGCTGCTGTCGGCGGCTGCCTGCTCGCCGCCACTGCGGTCTGGCTCTCGTCCTCGACCGGCAACGGGATCTATGACGCGCTGGCGCAGTTGATGATTGGTGCGATGCTGGCGCTCGTCGGGCTGTATTTGATCTGGACCAACCGTGGATCACTGATCGGTCTCTCGTTACCTTACGAGGAGGAAGAACGGCTGCGGATGTTCATCGCCGACCTGGATGCGGTGGATCGGGTCGTCGATCTGAAGACCCGCATGCTCTCGGCCTACACGTATCGGGTCAAGGCCGAGATCGTGTTCAGCGGTGGTGAAGTGGCGGGGCCATTGATCCCCGAATTCGTGCGCAAGTTCGAGTCGACGGTGGCCGAGAGTGGCCCGCCGGCCGAGTTCCTCGGCCGCTTCGCCGATGCGCTGTTCATCGAGCAGGCGCGCCATCTGGACCAGCTGGAGGAGCAGATCCATCGTGAGTTTCCGGGGAGCCACACCTGCGGGACGACCACCAGCATTACGAGCAGCGCAAGTCCGGTCGGGAGAATCGTGACTAGCGCTTGCGGCGCAGGAAGCGCCGGCGTGCGCCGATATTGCCCAGTCCGCTGATCGCATGCAGCTGGCCGCCATGGGTGGCGATCAGGATGTCGAGAATCTTGTCTCCGTTCAGATCGCGGACCACCGGGTCCGCCTCGATCATGTACGTTCCGACCGGCACGAGCCATAACAGCTTGCCGCTGGCGGCGTCGAGTACCGCCATCTCGGATCGAACGAGCACGCGGTCTCGATAGCGCATCCCGCCGACCACGACCTCGAGGCGTCCGTCGCCATCGAGGTCGGCGACCGCCGGAGAGGCGATGATCGACAGCCCAGGCGGACTTCGCCAGAGCACTCTGCGCCGCTGCCAGTCGAATGCGATCATGTAGGGTCCGAGGGCTGCGAACACCAGCGTCTGGGCGGAGCCGGGTAGCTTGGCCACGACGGGGCGTCCCCAGGAGGGCTGCTGGGTGATCGGCTTGGTCTTGTGCAGTGGTTGGCCGGTCTTGCCTTCGAGGACCACCAGCGAGCAGTAATTAGTCGTCAGCAGCACCTCGAGGGTACCGTCGCCTTCTAGGTCTCGGACGATGGGGACCGCCTTGCTGCCCTCCGCGATGGCTGTTCTCCAGAGCACCTGGCCGTCCGCTCCGCGGAGCGCATAGACATGGCCGTCGAGGGAGGGTGCGACCACGTAAGGCGTGCCGTCACCCGTCAGTGGACCGACGGCCAGGCCGCCCATGTTGTTGCTGTCTGTGGGGTGTCGCCAGAGGGGCTTGGACGTACGCCCGTCGAGCGCGAGGATCTCCCTGGCATACCAGCGCTGGCCCACCAGGTCGGGCTGCCCGTCCCGGTTGAGATCGGCGATTGCCGGTGTTGCGTAATCCTCGCCCCCCTCGATCTTCAATGAGAGCAGGGGAAGGCGGGTGTCGTTGCGTGCGCTCACCACCTTCCAGTAGGACTGGTGTTTTACGCGCTGGGTAAAGGCCAGCTCGGGCAGGCCGTCGCCGTCCCAGTCCCCGACTGCTGGGGGGCGGTTGCTGGTCGGGCCGTGATGGGCGAACCAGCGCACGGCGCCGGTCGCGCCGTCGTAGCAGGCCAGTCGTCGTTCGTGGCGCCAGCGGCCGCTCTGGATCACCTCCAGGCGACCGTCCCCGTCGATATCGGCGACCTGGGGTGTTGCCAGCAGCGGGGCCTGGGCTTCCCGGCGCCAGAGCATTCGCGGGCCCCGGATGATCCCGACCTGCGAGGAGCCCTCCAGCACAACGAACTCCGCCATACCGTCCTTGTCGCTGTCGGGCAGGGTCCTCATCGGCCGAAATTCTCCGTCGAGGCGCATCCTCCACAGTTCCTTACCGGCGGGTGAGACGCAGATCACCAGTCCGTGTTTGTAGAAGCCGGCAATGATCTCTTGTTTTCCGTCGCCGTCCCAGTCGGCCAGCAGCAGCCGAGGCTGGAGCTGGGGCAGACGCCAGCGAATCTGCTTGGAGGCTGCCTGATAGGAGATCAGCCCTCTTTTCGACGATAGCAGCAGGTCCCCGTTGGGTGAGCGGCTCAGCAGTAGGGCCGGGTGGCCCATGCTCTCCTGCGAGTTCCACAGGTGCGTGCCGTCCTTCAGCAGCACGGCGATCGAGTGTGCGTTGGACCCGTATAGAATGCCCTCGACCAGACCATCCCCGGTCAACTCCATGAGCTCCATGTTCTGGATCCGAGCCTTCCAGGGCGCGGGCAGGGTGCCGCTCCAGCGCGGCTGGCCGGTTCGCCCATCGAGCACCCCGCAGCGTGTGGACGTGGCCCAGAACACATCCAGGCAGCCGTCGCCGTCGGCGTCCACACACTGGGCATTGATCAGTGGTGTCTGCGGGTCCCCCAGCTTGGTCTGCCAGATCTCCTTCCCGTCCGAGATCCTCAGGCAGCGGGCGCTCCCAGGCCCTATGGTCTTGCCCGAATCCTTGGCTGCGGGCAGATTGTACCCGACGCTGAGCAGATGGGGGGGGCCACTGGGGGCCAGTAAGGCCACCCCCCGGAGACTTGTCGGACGATGTGGAATCGGAAAGGGACTGCGGAGCGGCCGACCGGTGTCCCCGTCGAGGATCCACAGGTCGCCTCGGCGGCCGGCCACCGCCAGCTCGGCAATCTGATCGCCGGTCAGATCCGGGACCCGGCAGAGCTGTCCCCACCATTTGCTGGGCAGTTTCTCGGGAGCCGGTCGGCCAGCCTCCCGTGCAGCGGTCTGTTGGTTCCAGACCCAGCGCGGTTGCTGCTCGCGCGGCTCGACGCACTGGACCCGCAAGCCCTCTTGTTGGTCCGCATGGGTGATCAGGACGAGGCCGAGATCCCCACCCAGGTCAAGCTCCCGCAGGTACCATCTGGAGTTGTTGGCCGCCAGCCAGCTCCGTGTTGCAGCCTTGTTACGGCACGATCGAACAACGAGGTGATTGAGGGTCCCGTAGGCGATCGCCGGCCCCTCGACCCAGGGCAGGTCGGTGATGATGGCCAGCTCCGGCAGCCGCTGGATCGTCGGAGACTTGTGCATCCAGGTGACAGCTTTTTCGAGCCAGACGTAGTGTTTGGCTGACTCCCCCTTGTGCAGCTTGAAGCGTCGCTGTCGAACTTGGTGGCGATTGGCCGCAGCGGTCAGTGTGTGCTGGCCGGTGCGCAGCGAAATATTGGGCAGGCGGGAGCCATAGTCCTGGCCGTCGATGTTGATCTCGGAACCCGGAGGCCAGGATCTCGCGATGATCTTGCCGGTGTAGTGGATCAGCGCGTGGCTGAATTCCTTGGCCTTGCCCCGCTCGACGGTCAGCTCCAGCCGATAGGGGGCGTGGTCTGGGGCCTCGATTTCTAACTGATGGACGCCGGCCGGCAGCTCTATCGTTCGGAGCCTATCTGCCATCCACTGTTGCCCGGCGAAGCGGACGGACGCTTTCGTCGGGGTGATGTCGAAGGTGTAGCTGCCCTCCTCGAGGTACCAGCTGACACCCTGGGTGACCAGCACCGCGACCACTACCAATGAGGCCAGGGTGGCTGCGCGGTGCCGCGCGACCCATTTGGCCAGTCGCTGCCAGGGCCGGTAGCTGACCGCTGCCAGCGGGCGTCCGGCGAGGAAGGAGTGGATATCCTGCTGGAGCTGGGTCACGTTGTCATAGCGGTCCTTTTTCTTCGGTGCCATCGCCTTGAGCACGACCTTCTCCAGTTCCCACGGGATCTGGCGGTCGGGCCGGCGCTTCTTCGGCGGCAGCGGATTGCCCGAGATGACCCGGTCGAGTAACTGCCGCAAGTCGCTCCCGTCAAAAGGCAGCTCGAGAGTCAGAATCTGGTACAGGATCGCACCCAGGGAGTAGATGTCGGAGCGCTGGTCCAGCTCGCGGATCAGCCCCTTGGCCTGCTCTGGCGGCATGAAGGCTGGTGTGCCGACGACCGCGCCGTCGGCGGTCAGCACGGCCGATGAGACTCGCTTGCCCGTGCTCGGCTGATCATCCGTGGACTGCCGAGTGGGCGGAGGCTCCGCTCTGTCGTTGTCATGGACCAGCTTGGCCAGGCCCCAGTCCATCACCTGCACCTCGCCGAACGCTCCGACCATGATGTTGGCCGGCTTGAGGTCGCGGTGGATCACGCCATGGCTGTGGGCGAAGGCGATCGCGTCACACACCTTGAGGAAGACCTGCAGCAGCTGCAGCAGTTCGTGTGGCAGGTGGGACACGATCCTGGACTCGATCCGCTCGGTCAGGCCGACGGTGATCTGGCTTTCGGTGTGCGGGCTGTCCTCCTCGTGAGCGAGTCTGGCCAGCTTCTCGCCCAGGTCCTCTCCCTGGACTTGCTTCATCGTGAAGTACACGCGTTCGCCGTCCGAGATGCCCAGCGAGTAGACCGGCACGATGTTGGGGTGCTCGAGCTGGCCGGTCAGCTGTGCCTCTTGGATGAAACGCCGGTATACGCCTGGGTCCGGGCTGCCCCGCATGACCTTGGCTGCCATCATGCGCTGCAGATCCTTGTCCAGCACCTGGAACACCTGGCCCATGCCGCCTTCGCCGAGATGGCCAGTGACCGAATAGGGGCCGAGCGTGTGGGCGGCGCATTCAGCGGCGGGTAAGGCGGGCTGGATCTGACGCGAGATCAGCTCATGTCCCATCTGCTCGGCCAGCGTTTCGAGAACGCGTTGGGTCACCGGCTGGCGATCTTCGGACTCGCTCACACGAGCAGTCTATCAGACGGCCGGGCGTGGGCGCACAGAAACCCATGATTGTGCCGTGCCGAGGGGGCGTGGATGGGGGGGGGCGATCTTTGCCTGACGATCGGCGCGGCGATGTAAATCTCAGCGGCGGAAGGCGGCCGGTTTATGATGATCGGATGACTGCCGTTCGAGGGGTGGCCAACCCCGAGACGAGAGCAGCTCGCTAGCCGGGCCTGAGATGCGCTTCTTGTAGACGTGGCGGGCCGCGGAGGCAAATTTCTGGTGCTGGCTGTCTTGCAAGCTCTCCAGCAGGGCCCGGCAGGATGCGACGGACCCGTGGCGGATCAGTGACAGCGCGCGCTCGGGCGCATGGTTGGCCAGCAAGCGGGCGGCTCGTTGTCGGGTCCCGCGTGATGCGGGGTGGACGACCTCTGTTTCCAGGGCGTCCAGCGTGCTGGGATCCTGCTGGCTGGCCAGCTGCTCGATCGCCCGCCAGCGAACCATACTCTGGTGGGATCTGTGGAACGTCTGACCGAGGCCAGCGAGGTAGAGGGTGCTCATCAGCAAGGCCGCGGCGGCCAGTCCTCGTCCGCCGAGGTGGCGCTGACCACAGCGGCGCCAGGCAGTGCCCGACAGCATCAGGCCGATCAACCCCGGGATCGCTCCAGCGGCAAGACACACCAGGATTACCACCATCTCGGTGGGGGACAGGGTGAGCAACTCCTGCTGGATCACGTCGTCGAGGATGGCCAGGCTGACGCCGCCGATCAGTAGCGCGAGCCCGACCATCGCACAGAGCCAGGCCAGTCGAGAGGTGCGTGGCACGCCGTTTTCGGTGTTGTCGCGAGGACCCGACGGATTGGTTGCCACGGCGCTCGGAGGCCTCGACTCCGCCACGGACGATGGGTCGGCAAACACGTTGCTGAACAGCAGGATTCCGCCGATCAGCAGCCAGAGGGGGATCAATCCGGGGAGAAAGAAGCTGAGCAGCATCAGCACGATGCACCCGCGCCGGTGGCGGCACAGAAAGGCATGCTGCCCGGACCAGCCCTCGTCGGCGGACTGACTCGGTCGGCGCTGAAGTGATAAGATGGCTTCTCGAGCCGCGATGCGAAAATGGGACCCGCAGCTGTCGCAGGTCAGACGCGATCCGGGAGTTGCGTGGATTCGAGGAATGGGCTGGGCGCAGTCGGGACAATCGATGTGGCTTGCGTGGGCTCGGGTCTTCATGTCTGGGTTGGAAGCAAGCCTGATGCCAGACCGCGTGGATTTCTTAAGTTGATTCTGGGAAAGAGGATGTGGCTTCGGCCGTGCGGCGTCCCAGCTGAAGAGATCTTTCAGTTCACCGGCTGAATTGAAAGAAACTTCAAATGCCCGCGCATCTGGTAAGATGCCCCCTCTGGAGGGCTGAATGGGAACAGATTCGACACCTGCGATTCATCAGGTTCCGCTGGACCGCCACTATCACCCGGAACATCACACCTGGGCGAAGCTGGACGAAACGACCGGCCGTGTCCGTGTAGGCGTCGACGCGCTGGCGCTGGAGTCGCTGGGCGACGTGGCCCATTTGGTGCTCGAGCCCGTGGGGACTCGGGTGCAGGCCGGTGATTTGCTCGGCACGCTGGAGGCGGCCAAGATGACCAGCAGCCTCAGCTCGCCGCTGTCGGGCGAGCTGGTCACCCGCAACGAGGCGCTGCTGACCGATCCCAGACCGATCAACGCGGATCCTTATGGGGCGGGTTGGCTGCTCGAGTTGGCGGCGAAGAGCTGGGCCGAGGAGGCCACGGACCTGCTGTCGGGCGACGCGTCGCGGAACTGGGCGGCGGAGGTGGCTGCCAGGCTCGAGGCTGACTGAGTGGCCGGCTGGCGACTGCTGGTCGAAGATGGCGTATCCGCGGCCGAGGGGCTGGCCACCGACGAGGCGCTGGCCACACGGGTCGGCGTGGGCGTCAGCCCACCCACGCTGAGGCTGTACACGTACCGTGCGCATTGCGCGTTGATTGGCCGGTTCCAGGATCCGCAGCGGGAACTCGACCTGCCGTATTGCCGCCGCCACGCTGTCCAGGTCAACCGCCGGCCGACCGGCGGTGGCGCGATTCTGATGGGGCCGGATCAGCTGGGAGTGGCGCTCTGCCTGTCCCGTCACTCGGTGAAGGGAAGGGCCCGCGCGCTGATGGGCTGGTTCGGCGAGGGCTTGCTGGCAGCGCTGGGGGAACTGGGCCTCAGGGGGGAGTTCCGAGGGAAGAACGATCTCGCGGTGGGCGGCCGCAAGATCGCTGGGCTGGGACTTCACCGGACCGCCTCGGGGGGACTGCTGCTGCATGCGTCGTTGCTCGTCGATCTGGACTTGCCGCTGATGACCCGTGTGTTGCGCAGCCCGTTCGAGGAGGATGGCCCTCCGCCGATTACCACCGTGAGAGAGCAGCTCGATGCACCGATTACGCTGGGCGACGTGCGCGGACGGGTAGCAGCGAGCTTCGACGCGCCTGAGGTGGCAGGGAGCCTCGATGGCGAGGAGCGAGCAGCGGTGTCCGAACTGATACGCACTCGCTACGAGCAGGAGTCCTGGCTGCGTTCGAGGCAGCGCGCGGGCACGTCCCTCGGCGAGTCGAGGATCCGCACGTCGGGTGGCACGCTGACCTGTCAGCTGGCTCTGGCAGGGGTGGCGATCCAGGCCGCGCGGATCACGGGTGACTTCTTTGCCGACGAGCGGCTGACCGACGAGCTGGAGGCCCGCTTACGCTGGCACAGCACCGCGCCCGCCGCGCTGGCCGAGACCGTGCGAGCGGTCTGGTCTGGCTTTGCGCCGGAGGATGGCACGCTGACACTCGAGTCTCTGACCCGCGTGGTGCTGGACGCTGCGCCCGCCCCGTATGGCTGTTTCGTCAACCCCGAGCGGTCAGATGACTGAGCGCATACGTTTTCACGCCCCGGGTCTGCAGCGTTATCGCACCTCGGAGTACGCCGACCATGACCCGGCTCAGTTCGTCTCGATCAGCGTGACCGGCAGCGCCTGCGCACTGGCCTGCGAGCACTGCAACATGGCGGTTCTGCATGGGATGACCGATCTGCCGCGCTCGAACGAGTCGTTGTTCTCACTCTGCCAGAGCCTGGCTCAGCGAGGGGCCCGTGGGGTGTTGATCTCGGGAGGGTGCGACAACCAGGGCCGTGTCCCCTTGATGCCCCACATCCCGGATCTGCTCCGTGTGCGGCGCGAGCTCGGACTGGTCGTGCGGATTCACCCGGGACTGCCAGACGAGCAGACCTGCGCAGGGATGGCCGAGATCGGTATCGACGGTGCGATGATCGACGTCATCGGCCATCGGGAGACGATCCGAGAGGTGTATCACCTGGACGCGGAGCCAGCCGACTACGAAGCGGCGCTGGCGCGACTGGACCGGCATGGCGTGGCGACCGTGCCGCACATTGTCCTGGGGTTGCACTTCGGTCGGATGCTGGGCGAGTCGGAGGCGCTGGCGATGATAGCGCGCCATCCGCCGAAGCTGCTGGTGCTGGTCGTGCTGATGCCCCTCACCGGCACGCCGATGGCGCGGGTCGAGCCGCCGCCGCTGGGCGAGATCGGCGCCTTCTTCCGGGAGGCCCGTCGCGCACTGCCGGGGACTCCGGTGATGCTCGGCTGTGCGCGCCCGCTGGGACAGATCAAGGGGGAGATCGACCGCCTGGCGATCGACGCCGGGCTCAATGGAATTGCCTTCCCGGCCGAGGGGGTCGTGGCCTACGCCGTCGACCGCGGCCTCGAGCCGGAATTCGTCAATGCCTGCTGCGGAGTGAGCTGGTGAAGCTAAAACAAGAGGTGTCCGAGCAGATCAGTCCGGAGTGGGTCCGGATCAGCGCGGCCGCGGCGATCGAGCTGGGGCTGGCGCGGGGTCGGATTGCTCGCTGCAGTTGTGACTGCATCAACCTGCTGCAGAACTATCCCGAGGGCTGCTATGCCAACTGCAGCTACTGTGGGTTGGCCCGGGAACGTCCCGGTTTAGCGGCTGACAACAGCTTCATACGGGTGGCGTGGCCGCTGTTCCCGACAGCGGAGGTCGCGGAGCGGATCGCCGATCTGGAGGCCCGCAATGGGGTCGGACGGGTCTGTATCTCGCAGGTTCAGGACCACCGGGCGCGGGAGGACCTGCTGCGAATGACCGAGACGGTGCACCGCGCGGCGCCGGAGGTGCCGATCTCCGCGCTGGTCAGCGCCACCTTGCTGAAGCAGCCGGACTTGATCGCGATCCGCGAGGCGGGCGCTGACATCATCGGAATAGGGCTCGACGCCGCCTCGGAGGAGTTGTTCTACCGCACACGAGGCCGCGGGGCCAAAGGGCCTCACGACTGGGGCCACCACTGGAAGGTCGCTCGCGCGGCCCGAGCCCTGTTCGGCCCGTGGCGAGTCAATCTGCACGTGATCGTCGGACTGGGTGAAACCGACAGGGAGCTGGTGGAGCTGTTCTGCGCCCTGCGAGAGGAGCAGATCTGCGCCTATCTGTTCAGCTTCAACCCTGAACCGGGGACCTTCATGGCCGACGCTCCGCGGGCGCCGATCGTTCGTCTGCGGCGGGTGCAGCTGGTCAAGCACCTGATCGAGAAGGAGGGCTTGGACCGCGGCGCTCTGTCCTTCGACGATTTCGGAGAGCTGGTCGAGATCGATGCTCCCCAGGGGCTGATCGACGCCGCTATCGATAACGGCACGCCGTTCATGACCGAGGGCTGCCCCGACAGGGCGGGTGAGGTGGCCTGCAACCGGCCCTACGGTTCCTACCGGCCGGGAGAGTCCTACCGCGACTATCCCTTCCAGCCCGATCCGACTGATCTGCGGCAGATTCGGAGCGAGCTTGGGCGCTAGACTCGCCGGCTACCTGGCCGAGCCGTTTCTCGCTCGGCTCTATCGCCTAATTCGGGAGGCGGGTCCGGTGCGCTCGGTCTCGGTCGATCTGACTCGGATCTGCAACCTGCGCTGCGCCGGCTGCTACTTCTTCGCCGAGGGAATGGACCAGGTGGCTGATGCCGACGAGGCGGCGCTGGAGGACTTCATCCAGCGTGAGCGGAAACGGGGGACCACCTTCGTCACCGTTGTCGGGGGCGAGCCGTCGCTGGCCGTCGACCGGTTGCGCCGGCTCTACCAGTCTTTCAGGCTGAGCGTCGCGACCAACGGGCTGGTCCCGATCCCTCAAGCTGGTCTGGAGGATCTGCCGATCGGAGTCGCGGTCTGGGGTGATCCCGCCACGGACCTCGCGCTGCGTGGCCGGCCGGTGTTCGAGGTGGCGCTGGACAACTATCGGGGAGATTCGCGCGCCTTCTTCTACTACACCGTCGCGCCGGGGCACGCCGACCAGGTGGAGCAGGTGGTCGCACGGATCGTCGCCAACGGCAACCGGGTACTGTTCAACTTCTACAGCGACGTCGAGGGGCGCGGGGGAGCGCTGGACTACCGCCGGGGATTTGGCGAGGTCCGGGATGCGATCGATCGCGTCATCTCCCGCTGGCCCGAGCAGGTGCTGATCAGCCGTTATCTGGCGCAGGTGGTATCGACCGGACAGCTGTACGACGAGCGCTGGGGTCACGCGGTTTGCACGAGCGTCACACCCGAGCATCCGGCAAATGTTCAACGAGTGGCCAACGGCAAGCCGCTCAACCGACATTTTCGGGCCTACAACGCTGATCTGACGACGACTCGCCGGTGCTGCACGGGCGTCGACCGCTCCTGTGAGAGTTGCTTCGACACCTGGGAGCATTTCTCCTGGGTCATGCTCAACCTGAAGAAGCACATGGGCTCGCATGCCGAGTTCAGCCACTGGCTGACCACGATGTACCTGTTCTACTTCATCAACCGACTGGTCGAGGTGGAGGAAGGTGTGTCTCTGCTACCCGAGATCCATCGTCGCTGCGCCGAGCTGGCGCCCGTGCTCTAGACACTTCTGCTGCTAAGTTGGTGTTGCTTCCCCCAACGGGATGGGTCCGCAAAAGGTTTGAATCCGGGCTGCACAGCGGCGTCTGATGGGTAACTTTATCGGAGATCACAGATGAAACGACGACTGCTGTTGACGATCCTCTCGCTGTTGGGCAGTGGGGTGGCCCTGGCCGAGGTGGAGCTGGCCAAGGTGGCTCACAACAGGATCCTCGACAGGTTGGCGGGTGAGTGGGTGACCGACCTGTCCATTTCGAAGAGAGTGGGTGAGCCGAACAAGGCGGTTCGGTCGAGCAAGACCACGATCGTTCTCGACCCCCAGCTGGCCGCCAAGTGGCCGGCCAACTGGCGTAACGACCTGCTGCTGAAGCTGACCCCGGAAATGCGATCCACGAAAAACCACAGCCTGACCGTCATCGGATCCGGACGGATGATCCAGCCCAAGCGTGCGCAGAAGTTCTTGATAGCGACCGGGCACGGTGCGACCTGGCGTCCTCATCGCGGTGCCCAACATCGGCGTGGTGGGCTACAAGATCTTGCTCGTCCCTGCGTCACGCAAGGCGGCCGATTTACTGTTCCTGCACATTCAGCTGATGGGAAAGCAGGTGACGACGGTGTCGAGGCGCAAGCCGGAGCCAAAAGAGGGAGGCGCGCCCCGATAACGGGAGGCTTAAAAACGGGCAGGGTGTCGACAGATTCCTAGAGCGCGATTATCCTCCCTCCCGTGACTGATCAAATGACTCCCGACCAAGCCATCGACTGCAAGGGGTTGCTCTGTCCGATGCCCGTGGTCAAGACGCGACGCGCTATCAAGAAGATGGAACTCGGTCAGATCCTCGAGATGCTGGCCACAGATCCTGGCGTCGTGCCCGACATGGAGGCCTGGGCGCGTCAGACCCGCCATGAGATCCTGCTGGCCGAGGAACTCGAGGAACAGGTCTTTCGCTTCCTGATCAAGAAGACCCATTGATCCGGCTGATCGATGCCGGCCGGGTTTCGGGCCTGCGTTCGCAAGCGCTGTACCATGGACTGGCCCGTGCGGGCGGTCCGGACACCATTGTCTTGGCCCGTCCGGCCGAGCGGTATGTCTGTATCGGCCTGCATCAGGATCTGGCACACGAACTCGATCTGGCGGCTTGCCGAGCGCAGGGGTTACGCGTGCTGCGTCGGGAGGTCGGTGGGGGCGCGGTTCTGATCGAGCCGGAGCAGCTGTTCATTCAGTGGGTGATGTCCCCCGAGTCCTTGCCGCTGCGCGCCGAGTCTCGCTTTGCCCGGTTTGCTGCACCGCTGGTCGGTTGCTTGCAGAAGTTGGGGCTGGATGCGCGATTCTGCGCGCCCAACGACATTCATGTCGGTGGGCGCAAGATCACCGGGACCGGCGCGGGGCGGATAGGTGATAGGGAGGTGATCGTCGGCAACGTGCTGCTCGACTTCGACAGGACACTGTTTGCTCGGATTCTGCGCCTGGAGTCGGATGCGCTACGGGCCGAGGTGGAGCAGAGCTTGGACGAGGGGTTGACCACGCTTCGTCGCGAGCTGGCCTGTCCCCCGGACATGGAGCAGCTGTGTGAACTGTACCGTGAGCAGCTGGGGCGGGTTGAGCTGGGGACTCTGAACGAGTCGGAGGAGGGCGTGGTGCAGGCAGCGCAGTCCAAGCTCTCGTCGACGGCCTTCCTCCAGCAGGATGGTGGGCTACGGCGGGCGGGCATAAAGATCCAGCAGGCGGTCTGGGTCCGCCAGGCGGACACCCCAGCGGGTCCTCTGGTTGCTCGTCTGCGCGATGGCAAGGTGGAGCAGGCCAGTCTTCCTGGGTTGGAAGGGCTGGGCTGGGATGAGGCAATCAACAAACTGGAGATTAGCGATGTCTGACGACGACGATTACGAAGACAAGACGATCCTGGTGATCCAGACCCATGGGGTGGACACGCCTCGACGTACCTACTCCCCCTTGTTCTACGCGATGGCTTCTGCTGCGATGGAGATCGACACCACGGTCTGGTTCACGATGGAAGGCACCAGCCAGCTACGCAAGGGTGCAGCACAGCAGGTTCAGCTCGATCCGACGAGTGATGTGACACTCGAGACCATGCTCGAGCAGGCGCTCGAGAGCGAGGTCAAGCTGCGTGTTTGCCAGCAGAGCCTCGCACTCCACGGAATGACGTTGGACGACGTGATCGATGGGGTCGAGATCCTTGGCGCGACGAGCATCATCGATCTGTCGCTCAACGCCGATCACGTGATGTACTTCTAAGGAGGTACTGCATTGGCTCGCAGTTCAACGGGAATCTGAACAGCGCGTTTAGCGTTAGGATTCCGCGCCCAAGTTGACGTGTAGTTTCTTTCCTTCATCCTGCTGTTCGGGCTGTTCAACATATCGAAGGTTATCGGGCGATGC